>JAHDGP010000109.1 GCA_020627525.1 Bacteroidota bacterium | reverse complement strand
CTTCTAAATTTGTCTCATTAATATGTCTTTGAATTCCTCCCCACCGACTTTTAGGATTCGTTAACTTTCCCTGTGAATTTAGGTCACTAACATTGAAATTGTAGGAACCTCGTTCATTTGGAAAGTAAGCCATATCTACTGGTCTAAGTACATTATAATTTGTGTCATACCCATCATCTTCAGTAAAGACCTCAAGAACTTCAACACTTCTCGAATAATGACTGTTAGAACAAATAGATGAAAAACCAAAACATGTATTTGGGTTTATTAAGTACCAAGAAAAATCCGCACGATCATAATTAGAGCTCAAATCATTTGACAAACCAGCACCTTCAAATGCTCCTGTATTTGGTACACTCGCTAAACTCCAGGCAGCAAGTGGAAATTGTAAAGGGATTTTAGACAGTTTTTCTTCGTCTTGCATTTCGTCAGAAATATCATCATCTAAATTTCCATCTCCATCATCTTTACAAGCAGGTGTTAACAGTAAACTGCAAATCAAAATTAGCATTATTTGAATTATAGTCTTTTTCATTATTTTAAGGTATTATTACTTTCTTGTAGTTGTGTTTTTAAACTAAATGAGTTAGTGGCTGGTTAGAATAATTTTTCTTAGTTTGAAATTTGTTGCAATGTGAGGTTATCGCAAAACATAAACGTTGAATAGCTAATAATTTTGATTGACTTAATGATCCAACTTTATTATTGGCACCAACGAATTAACGCTATGGGAAAAGAATTGAGTGTATCTTCAATAATTATATTGAAATCACCATCTACTACATAAGAAATTGCATCAGTACAATCATTTAGTGGCAATGCTGTACTGTTAAAAACATTCAATAATAAATTTTTCATCTTTTGATATTTGAGAACATATAATAAAATAATTAAAATTGGGGTATTAAAAAGTTAAGCTGAAATTACAATTTTTTTCTAAAAAATCCATACGTATCAATTTTTTTTTGATATAGGTCAATCTATCTTTATATCGTAATTGCCAACAAGTAGAATTCGATGATAATTACGTATTTTGCAAAAAAACATAAAACTTAGATAAACTTGAAAAATATCCTTATTTCTTTATTCATAATCGCATCATTCTTAGGCTGTAATGATAACCAGCAGAAAGCAGATTTGATAATCACCAATGCCAGAATTTGGACTGGAAATGAGAGCAGTCCATATGCAGAATCAATGGCTATTGCTGATGGAAAAATATTAGCAGTTGGAGAAAATGATGCCGTGTCAAGTTTTAAAAACTCCTCAACAAAAGTTAAAAATTTAGGGGGAAAGTTTGTAGCTCCCGGATTTATTGACAGCCACGTTCATTTAATGACAGGAGGACGCAGCTTATTGAGTGTCGATTTACGAGATGCGAGTACTCCAGAGGAGTTTAGCAATCGAGTGGCAGACTTTGCAAAAAAAATAAAGCCTGATGAATGGATCTTAGAAGGTAATTGGGATCACACATTATGGGGAGGCGAACTACCTAACAAGAACTGGATTGATGAAAATACCAAGCAAAATCCTGTGCTGATTATGCGCCTTGATTGGCATATGGCATTGGCAAATTCTGCGGCACTTAAATATGTAGGCATTGATAAATATACGCCTGATGTGGAAGGCGGAACCATTGAAAAAGACAAAGACGGAAACCTTACTGGGATTTTGAAAGACAATGCAATGAATTTGGTTTTGGATAAAATGCCTCCAATGACTAATGAGCAAAAGGACAAGTCTTTTAGAGCAGCAATGGATTATTTTTTGTCAAATGGTGTTACCTCCGTACACGATGTTGATGGGCTAAATAAAGATTTTGAGAGTTATACTACGGCTAAAAAATACCGTATAAATGGAGAACTAAATGTACGCATTTACGCAGCAAGACCTCTAAATGAATGGGAGCAATTAAAGGATATGAAAGATGAAAGTGATGACTTTTTAAAAACGGGTTGTTTGAAAGGCTTCGTCGATGGTTCTTTGGGTTCTCATACAGCGGCCTTTCATGATCATTATTCAGACAAAGAAGATGATAAAGGCTTTTTTATAAATGTCCATGACGATTTGTACAATTGGATTTCCGAAGCAGACAAAGCCAACCTTCACGTTTTGGTGCACGCAATAGGTGACAGTGCTAACCACACACTTCTGAACATTTTTGAAAGAGTGATAAAAGAGAATGGAATCAAAGATCGAAGATTTAGAATCGAACATGCACAGCATCTTGTTCCTACCGATGTAAAACGATTTGGCGAATTAGGTGTGATTGCAAGTATGCAACCATATCACGCCATTGACGACGGTCGATGGGCAGAAAACTATATTGGTGCAGAAAGAATTAAAACCAGCTATGCATTTAAATCTCTATTGGATGCAAATGGTGTACTTGCATTTGGAAGTGACTGGGCAGTTGCACCTGCCTCCCCAATTCAAGGGATCTATGCTGCTGTTACCCGTCGTACACTAGATGGTAAAAACCCAAATGGTTGGGTAGGGGAACAGAAAATTACAGTTGAACAAGCTCTAAAGGCGTATACCAAAGATGCAGCCTTTGCATCTTTTGAAGAAGATGTGAAGGGAACTTTGGAAAAAGGTAAATATGCAGATTTTGTGGTACTAAGTGAAGACATTATCAATCATATTCCTTCAAAAATAAATAAAATTCAAGTTCTTGAAACTTATATAGACGGAAAAAGCGTTTTTAGTTTAAATGATGATAAATAAATTTTATTTTTGTAATTTATGTTGTTAAATTTTTTATTAATATTAATACCAATTTTGTTTTCGGCATTTCCTATAATTGCTACAATTGCAGTAAATAAGGTTAACTTTCTTTATAACGAAGAAGTCAGCAAAGTTGGATTTGAATTGAAGAAAAGAACATGGGGCCCTTCTTTCAAAGAAACAAAGAAGGTGGCTGAACTTTCAACGAATAAATATTATAGGAAAAAGGCACATGAAGCGATATTCCTTTGGAAAATTAGTTACGGATGTTTGATTGTTTTTGCGTTTCTTTTTGTAATACTTGGTTTTTTAAATAGTTAACTGAATATGAAAAAAATCTTATTTTTAATTGGTTGCTTTTTGTTGTTTTCATTAAAGGCTCAAGCCACTCATAACAAAAGTGGTGAAATTTCTTATGTACAGATAGGCGATAAAACAATAGAATGTACAATAACAACTTATACAAATACTTTTGGAACTGGCATTGCAGATAGAGATAGTTTGGAAATCTTATGGGGAGATGGCGAATCAGAAATTATTAGAAGAGTAAATGGCTCACCTATCAATGGCATTCCTAGTGGAGAAATTATCGGACCTGGAATTCGAATGAATAAATATATTCAGACTCATACTTATGATAATTTCGGAGATTATATAATCTCAATGACAGACCCTAATAGAAACTTCGGAATCCTCAATGTAAATTATGGTGCATCTGTAGATGTACCTTTTCATTTAGAAACAGCGTTTAAATTGAGCTCATTTGGTTTTGATAATTCTCCAATAGTACTAATTAAGCCTATTGATGTTGGAAACACTGGAGGATATATGCACATTCCGAATGCCTACGATATAGATGGGGATAGTTTAAGTTATAGACTGATTGTACCACTTCAAGCGCACAATGATCCAGTTCCAGGTTATGTATCTTTAGAAGAAATTGCGCTTAGTGAAGGAAGTATTTTTGAGTTTGATGAAGCCACTGGTCTTTTATATTGGGACAGTCCTTCGACACCAGGAGAATATGCTGTTGCTATGGAGATTCTTTCATACAGAAATGGGGTTCAAGTTGGTAGGATGGTAAGAGATATGCAAATTTTAATTAGTTTTTCGGACATACCACAACCCAATGTAGAAATCAATACAGCATACGAAGAAAGAGTAATTCATGATGTTGGAGTGGGTGATGTTGTTGAAATCCAGTTTGATGTTGAAGGTGTTCAAGAAATTGAATTGATTGCTTCCAGTGAATTGTTAGATGAGGCTAATACTAATGCGGAATTTGAATTGATAGACGAAGACACAGGACTTTTAACTTGGACTGTAGCGGAACACAATGTCCGTCCTAACCCATATAATTTGGTGATCGGAGGAAGATACAATTCTGGTATTGTAAATTACAAATTATTCAGGTTTAGTACCATAAACAGTTGGAACAATATTGATGAAATAACATTAGATAGGACATTAAGAGTTTACCCAAATCCATGTAAAGACTTTATACATTTAGATTTTAGAGAAACGGTGCTTGCACCAAAAAAATATCAATTGTTAAACGCAATAGGAAAAATAGTAGATCAAGGCGAAATCATTACCAATGAAACGATAAATACATCCAACTTTAAAGCAGGTATTTACTTTTTGAAAGTTGAAGGCAGAGAAGCTTATAAGGTAATTGTTGATTGAAAATGACGTTTTGTGAAATAAATCTTTATCTATATTTTATTGTTTTTAAATTGATTAGAAACTGTCCCTTAGCTGAATAAAAAAGTATAAATGAAAAATGCAACAGCAATATTATCAGCTTTGTTTTTTATAATAAACGCACTTGGGCAGACAATTAACGAGCGATTGATTTTGACAGACACAAAAGACTCAATTTACTTTAAAGCAGCCAGATCCAACAGAAGCTAATTTTTCCATTTCCGATGGAAAAGACTTTTTAAAAGAAGGTTTTGCAACAGAAATTATTGATGATGTAAATTCACTTTTGTACCTTGAATACGATACAAGCTCTTATTTCGTTTACAATGGTATATTTTCCAAACCAATGATTCCCGTGGAACATTTGAAAAACAGAATGCATTTAGATAAAGGAGCAATTATCGCAGGAGAATTAACAGACAATGGCTTTTTTACGATTCAATATGAAAGTGATAAAAAGTATTTGCTAAATGTAAATAATAAGATGTATAAAGAGTTGGATGGTATTGATAAAATTGTATCAAAATATTGCTTTTTTGATGAAAAAGAATTAATTTTTTATGGATTTAAAGGCTCTTCCTTAATTAAATTTACAATAGAATTATGAAAAATAGTATATTCCTATTACTTGTTTTTTCTTCATTAAATGTATGGGCGCAAAAAATGCCAATTGACTACTTTCAAGAAGGAGAATCATTTTATAGGGAGGGAAAAAATGAAGAGGCACTAGATGCTTTTGTTTACATAGTTGAAAATCATCCGAAGAATGCGCTTTATGAAAAGGCTTTTTACAATATTGGATTGATTCATATCTTTCAAAATAAGGAAGAGGAAGCGATAAAGGTTTTTGAAACCATTCTCAACAGTAATTTTAATGAAAAGGATGACTTGGGAGGAAGCTTAATGGCTGATCCTTTTACTAACTTCAAACACAGATCGAGTAAGATTTTGAGTGAAATTTATTACGATAACGAAAGGTTTGAAGAATCTTTGCACTATCTCGCTTTGTCTGATACGCTTTATCCTTACTTTCATTTCTGCGGCAATGCATATGAAGAACACAATGTCTATTATGCTTTAACCTATTCAGATATTTATCAAAAACTAAACCAACCTGATAAAGCAATTGAAAAGCTCTTACCAATTGTTTTTAATGAACTTACCGACATTACCGATGTCATTGAAGAACTTCAGATACTTTTACCTAAAAAGAAAAACCTCAGTAAAAAACTTGATGCAGCTTTAGAAAAGATACATTCAGAAGAAATTCACGAAGAGGAGTATTCACATACAAGGTATTATTTTAAATTCCTGAATAGTGAAATTGATGTCCCATATTACTTTGATCTCGATGATGAAAAATTTAATTTGGATGAAGGAATAGCAGAGTTAAAGGAGACTGAATTTTATAAAATGGTAAAAAAGCTTTATTAGAAATGAAATGCTGGTTTTTGGTCAAGTTATTGCTGTAATTCTGAGAAGCAATAATATTCTAGCAAATGAGAAAAAATCTATATCTGTTAACGGTAACAATTCTACTGTTAACTGTAGCTTGCAAAGCGGATAAAACCAAGCAAAACGATGCACAAATATCAATAGGACATTCACCTTCTGAATTGTCTAAAATAAGCATTCAACAGCACATTCTGAAGGACTCACAGAATGAGAAACCTAAAAATCTAAGAGATTTCTACTATCCAATTGATCGCTTGAATGATACCTTGGTTTATCACTACAAGGGAGATGCTAGTCAGATAAATGACCGATATGTTGTCATTAGTAGGGAAGATTTGGACGGTAAAAGTTATTTACATTTCCACTCATTTTTTGAACCCCGCAATGGTTATTTTATACAATATGAATTTTTAAAAGAGGAAATTACAGAAACTGGAGCCAATATCATAGATTACAAAGAAATGCAATATGATACAGCAGGTCAACGCATTGTTTCTGATGCATCGATTACAAAGGGGGAATCAATGCTATGGGAACTAGAAAAAGAAGCGCCTCTAATTTGGGAATATAATATCAATAATGGAATATTACCCGACCTTTCTATGAGTTCTAAAAGAACCAGGGTTTACAACGGTGATCAGGCGGATGTCGACTTTGAAAAATTGATTATTCGGAGTTTGGTAATAAGAGATTCATTTGAAAATACGGTAAAAAACGAATCGCAAGATTTTGAAGATACCAACGACTTTTTTCAAATGAGTTGCTATGCTTTGGGAATTGGCAAGTTTAAGTTTATCCAAAACGTTGGTGGTAAAAGCGTGGAATACACTTTAGATAAAATACTTACATTTAAAGAATGGAGTAAGTTGAAGAAAAAATGATATATTTGACAAGACACAACTAGGGACTTTAGAAGAAACAATCAACATGTAAAAAATTATCTATGAGTCTACTCCAAAAAGAGATAATTTTCACAAAATGGAATTTTTTAGAGGAGATTTGCATTTTTCGAGATTTGTTGATGCCTGAGCATCAGCGGATCGAGAAAGATGGAAGGATCGCTAAAAAAAACATTTTTGATTTTTTATCTTTTTGGACTGGACTCATCTATTAGCTCCAGCGGAGCTTTTGGATACATTGTTTTCTTGTCACTGATTTTAAAAAATGGCTAGTTGTATGATTTGACAAAGTGTGCTAAATTTTTATAAACAAATATATTAACGAATGGCTAAAATAATCTATTGGATTGCAACCGGACTTTTATGTTTACTCATATTGTTTTCGGCAGGAATGTATTTTATGAACTACGAAGAGATCAGCAAAGTTTTTGAAGGCTTTGGTTATTCTTCAGCCATTGTTTACCCATTGGCTATAGCGAAAATTTTAGCTGTTATAGCAATCTTAACAAAAAAATCTGCTATTTTGAAGGAATTGGCTTATCTTGGTTTATTGATTGACTTTAACTTAGCACTTATTGCGCATTTAGGAGCAAATGATGGACAGCATTTGCCAGCAGCCATTGCTTTGGTTTTATTGTTTGTTTCTTATATTTTAGACAAAAGGATATTTAAGAAAAACCTGAACTAATAAAACAAGTCTT
This sequence comes from Bacteroidota bacterium, assembly GCA_020627525.1. Classification (GTDB taxonomy): domain Bacteria; phylum Bacteroidota; class Bacteroidia; order Chitinophagales; family UBA2359; genus JAHDGP01. Next base: position 3,901 of record JAHDGP010000109.1, on the reverse strand, counting down.
GGTTATAACAGAAATTAGGAAGTAAGTTTATATAAAAATTTAATAAATTCAGAACCTGTTTGATTTAATATTTTGCAAGTATTAAAACGAAACGGATTTCTACAATAAACGCAGAATGAAATTTGATGAGATTGTTTATGAAAGACCTGATGTTAAAGTCTTTGAAGAGGAGTTTTTACAATTGCTAAAAAGGTTTAAAGAAGCAGAAACTTTTAAAACCCAAGATCAATTAGTAATTGATATTTACCAGCATAGAGCAAATTTTTATTCTATGTACCAATTGGCAAATATTCGATTTGATCTAAATCTAAAAGATGAATTTTACGATGCAGAAGTTGCCTATTTAGATGAAAATATGCCCAACTATTCTAAATTGACAGATAAGTTTTATGAACTGTTGATTGAATCAAAATTTAAAAATGAACTTTCTGAAAAGTGGGGCAAACATTTGTTTGATTTAGCCAGCTTTTCAGTAAAAGGGTTTGATCCCGTTATTTTGGATGACCTGAAATTGAGCAATAAATTAGCTACGGATTATACCAGGTTGCGAGGTACTGCAAAAATTGAGTTTGACGGAAAGCTGTTTGACCTTGTTTCGATTGGCAAATATTTGGAAGATAAAGACCGAGATGTCAGAGAAGCTGCATCTAATGCTAAATGGAGCTTCTTTGCAGAAAAACAGTCTGAATTTGACAATCTTTATGATGAAATGGTCAAAGTACGCCATCAGATGGCCATCAAAATGAAGTGCGAAAACTTTGTTGAACTGGGCTACAATTGGATGAAGCGTATTGATTATGATGAAAAAATGATAGACAATTTTAGAAAACAGATTGTCGATGAAATTGTTCCCTTAATTAAAAAATTAAGAGAGAAACAAAGAATAAGATTGGGTTATGATGAATTGAAATTATCAGATTTAAGATTTCATTTTTATGAAGGCAACCCAAAACCCAAAGGGGAACCATTAGTGATATTGGACAATGCTGCTAAAATGTATGCAGATTTAAGTAAAGAGACAGGTGAGTTTTTTGAATATTTATTGGAAAATAATTTAATTGATATCGTAAATAGAGATGGAAAAGCTGGTAAAGGCTATTGCTGGAGCATTGATAAATATGCCCATCCTTATATTTTTGCTTGCTTTAATGGTACTGCTGGCGATATAAATGTACTTACCCACGAAGCGGGACACGCTTTTCAATTTTACCAAAATAGAAACATTCCAATTGAAGAATATCGTTTGCCAACAAGTGAATCAGCAGAAATTCACGCTATGGCTATGGAGTTTTTGACTTATCCATATATGGAAATGTTTTTTAAAGAGGATACGGATAAATATTTCTTTTCACACCTCAATTCGAGTATCTTAATGCTCCCATATTTTTGTGCCGTTGATCATTTTCAACATATTGTTTATAAAAATCCTACATTTACTCCAGATGAAAGGGCAGCGACTTGGACAGAAATGGAAGCCTTGTATATGCCTGAGCACAATTTAGGAAACATTCCTTATCTGGAATCAGGGAGATACTGGCAAAGTCAATCACACATTTTTTCAATGCCGTTTTATTACATCGACTATGGCTTGGCGATGATCTGTGCATTGCAGTTCTGGCAAAAGTCAACCAAAGACAGAAAGGAAGCTTGGAAAGATTATTTAAACTTATGCAACGCAGGAGGAACAAAACCCTTTTTAGAGCTATTGAAAGTTGCCAATGTCAATTCGCCTTTTGAAGATGGAACAATCAAAGGCATTGCACAGGATTTAGAAAAATACATTGACACAATTGACGATTCTAAATTCTAGTAATTTTTTAATAGTAAAATATGTTCCTGATTCTTACTTTTGTTTTTACTGCAATCTTTGCATTTATCTTAATAAAGCTTTTGAAAAAAGATAAATGGAAATTACCATCCAAACCATTTCCGAAAGAGTGGAGGAGTGTTTTGCTGGAAAAAGTAAATTTTTACAATGCCCTAAATGCTGATGAACGCAAACAGTTTGAATACGAAGTACAAGAGTTTTTACTCAATCACAGGATAACGGGAATTTCTACAAAAATTGACATTGTTGATGAACTGCTTGTTGCTGCAAGCGCAGTCATTCCGATATTTGGTTTTCCCGAATGGCGCTACATAAATTTATACGAAGTACTTATCTATCCATCAGCCTTCAATGAAAAGTTTGAAACAACAGGTCCAGATCGTAGGATTTTGGGAATGGTAGGCACGGGCTATATGGATGGTAAAATGATCTTGTCACAAAAAGCATTGCACCACGGCTTTGCCAACGATACCGATAAACGCAATACCGCCATTCACGAATTTATCCACCTGATAGACAAGTCTGATGGCATAATAGACGGCGTGCCCTCTTTGTTAATGGAAAAACCATACATCATTCCCTGGCTGGATTTAATGCAAAAAAAGATTGCGGAAATTTACAAAATGAAGTCCGACATAAATCCATATGGTGGAACCAGTCAAATAGAGTTTTTTGCAGTAGTGAGCGAATACTTTTTCGAAAGACCCAAATTACTCACTAAAAAACATCCAGAATTGTACTATATTTTAGAAGAAGTATTTGAACAAAATATGATCGACCGTGATGTCGAAAACGGCAAATCCGTTCTGGGGAGAAACACCCCTTGCCCTTGTAACAGCAATAAAAAGTTTAAGAACTGTTGTGGAAGCGTGCATTATGCTGAAAGTTAAAATTCGATAGTTTGTTGAAAAAGGGCCAAATTTGTTATTATTGAACTAGCGATCTCCTGCCTTTGTTGTTGTAATCAACTTAAGTTTGAAAGTTCTGTTGAGATCTAAATGAAAATGACATTCCTGTGGCATTAGTCATCCGTTTTTACAATATAAAGATTTAGTTATCAAAAATAAATAAATAAAATATTATCATTTTTTTTCATTCTTCAATTTTATAGACTAACTTTCGGAAAAATTTTTCTTTTAAAGAACTTATGAATTAAGATTTGTTATCATATAAAATGTGATGATAAATTTTATGTAAATGCATTGGGCTTCATTGGCATAATATACCAGCTTGCAATGGTAATTATAAAATGGAGTCTATGAAAATTTGATTCAATTTAATAGTCAGTACGATGGTAGTTATATTTTTCTATTTAATGAAATTCGTAATGCTTTAATTTAGAACAACTTCAATAAACAAATATCCGGTTGACGCATATGGTTGGATGCTAAGTCATTGATATGAAATGGTTTAGCTAGTGATATTTCTATGTTTTTTTGATTAAAAATTAAGAAAAAAACAAATGAAATATACAGGAGAGGTATGTCCATACTTGAACGATCATTGAAAATTAATCAATAGATTGTTCATTTTTTGAATGATTATATAAGTGCAAATAGCTACAAGAGATAGTGAATATTTTAAAATAGAATTTTGAAGTATGTAACTAGGAAGTTAACAGGATAAACCGTAATAACTTGCCCGAGCACTTAAATGAACACGAATATTTATAATTTAATTTATATGTTTTTTAACCCTTAAAATTTAAATTTATGAAATGTAAAATTTTTCAACTATTAGTTTTGTTGCTTTGTATTTCCAGCAGTCTACTCGGGAATGAAGCTACTAAACCAATTACCCCCACAGACGTGATAGAGGATGGATCGTTTGAAGCAGGTTTAGCATTGCAGAATTCCTGTAGCCAGTATACTTGTGATTTTTCCAATCTCAACTGGTATTTCTCAAAAACTGCAGGAGTTGCAGCAAATGGTAGTGGTATGTATAACCCACCAGCTATGAATGGAGATGAAGTATTGTATCTTCAAAATGATGGAGCGGTAGAACAGGCTATTTCCATTCCAACTGCTGGTTATTATAGAGTTGCTTTTTACAGTGCACAACGAATAGCACCTT
>JAHDGP010000108.1 GCA_020627525.1 Bacteroidota bacterium | reverse complement strand
CCTTCAGGCTTTTTCAAAAAAACTTTCAATTTCTTAACTAAACAACATTGATGCGTGAATGCGTGAATATTTAATTTCACACTTTAAACTTCAATTTCTCATTTTTTATTTTTAAATTCTTTCAAAATAACGTTTTCTTTCCCAGTCAGTCACTGCTAAATTATAGGAAGCTATTTCATTTTTATAAAAATGACTATAATGTTCAACCACTTCTTTTCCAAATGCTTCTTTAGCAAATTTACTATTTTCAAATTTCTGAACAGCATCCTCTAAAGTATATGGTACTCTTGGCAAGTGACTGGCAGCATAAATATCTCCTTCAAAAATAGCTGGTGGTTTAATTTTATTTTTTACTCCATCTAATCCCGATGCAATGGAAGCAGCAAACGCAAGATATGGATTGCAATCAGCACCAGGAATACGACACTCAATTCTGAGACTTTGCCCTGAACCTACTACTCTAAAACCTGCTGTTCTATTGTCATAACTCCATGCTAGCCTTGTTGGTGCCCAAGATCCATCTACATACCTTTTGTAAGAATTAATTGTCGGTGCGTAAAAGGGCATTACATCATTTACGTGAGCTATCCATCCTCCTAAAAAATAATAAAAAACATTCGATCCCAATACAGGACCAATCTGCTTCTTTCCAACAAAAGCATTTTTCTTTCCTTTCCACAAACTCAAATGAATATGGCAACTTGAACCTGCTTGGTCTTTGTCGTATTTTGCCATAAAAGTAACTGACATTCCCAAAGAGTCTGCCAACTCCTTTAAGCATTGTTTGTATATAATATGACGGTCGCCCATTCCTAAAATATCAGTATATGCAACATTCAATTCGTGCTGCCCCAATCCCCACTCTCCTTTAGAATTTTCAACTGGCACTCCCGATTTTGTCAAATGTTTTCTGGCTGCAGCATTAAAATATTCCGTTCTTGTTCCTTGTAAAATATGATAATCTTCTATATACCAACCGACAGGTTCCAAATTTAGAAACTGCTTTTTGTTAGCTTTTTTAAAACTATCTTCAAAAATATAGTATTCCAATTCCGAGGCAGCAAATGCATCGAAGCCTTCCTCGTTTGTCTTGGCAACTTGTTTTTTCAATATTGATCTTGGTGCTATTGAAATGTATTTATGTGTTTTTTCATCCATCAAATCACACAATACTATTGCCGTTTTTTCTTGCCAAGAGGCAATTCTCAAAGTTGTAAAATCTGGCACTAAATGAAAGTCACCATAACCCAATTCCCAATTGGCGAATTTAAATCCTGGCACTGGGTCCATTTCCATATCAGTTGTTAATAAGTAGTCGCATCCGTGTGTACCACTTTCAACAGCAGATTTTAAAAAGAAATTTGGATCAAAACGTTTTCCAACCATTCGACCATAGTGATCAGTAAATGCAACTATTACGGTTTCAATCTTTCCTTTAGAGACTTTTTTCTTTAACTGTTCTATTGATAATTTTCCCTTTATTTTCATTTCTATATATTAATCGAAATAAATTTAATTAAAATTTTGGAATAATATCAATTTGAATTGTTTTTAAGTTCTGGACTTTTCACGAAAATTTTAAACCAGATGTATGCAATCAATAGCAATGCAAAGTATACCAATGCCAACATAGGGTTGTAAATTGTAATGGCAATCAATGCAACTGATGCTATAATCAGGGCTATGATTGGTGTAACAGGGTAAAATGGTACTTTGAACGGTCGTTCTAATTCTGGTTCTTTCTTTCGCAATGCCAATAATGAGATCATGGAGACAATGTATAAAGTAAGTGCTCCAAAACAGGCAATAGTGATTATTTCACCTGTCTTTCCGGTAAACAGGGCTATGATTCCTATAATTGTATTAAAGATTAATGCATTGGCTGGTGTCTTAAATTTTGAATGAATGACTCCTAGTTTTTTGGGTCCAAACCCTACTCTTCCGAATTCGAATGTGGATCTTCCTGCGGCTAAAATGATTCCGTGAAATGAAGCAATTAATCCGAATAGTCCTATGGATGTTACGAGCTTATATAATACGTGCCCTTCACCATATAGTCGAGCAAGTGCCAATGGCAATGGTGAGTCAGAAGCTTCTGAGCCTTCGCCTGAATAAACAATTGCTTCCCAACCAGCTACTCCTATTGAGGAGCTGAATGTCAATATACAAAGGATTACTAGTGTCAAAATAGCTGATCCAAATCCGATTAATATATTTCTTTGTGGATTTACAGTTTCCTCTGCTACATTTGCAACTCCTTCGATCGCCAAGAAAAACCAAATTGCAAATGGGATTGCCGCAAATGCACCTGACCAGCCATTGGGTAAAGCGTTGTGCTCTAAGTTGGCAAATTCAAATGATGGCATTGTCGCTCCTGCGAATATTAACAACTCTGCCACTGCAATGATCGTTATGATCAGCTCAAATGAGGCGGCAGCTTTTACTCCGTAAATATTTAATGCAGTAAAAAATATGTAAGCAATTATGGCTATTACAATGATGGGGACAGATGGCAAAAATATATTTAAATAAGCTCCTATAGCAAATGCGATTGCTGGGGGTGCAAAAAGAAATTCTATGTTTTGCGCCATTCCTCCAAGAAAACCAAGATCTTTTCCCAATCCTCGCATTGCGTAATCGAATGCTCCTCCTGCTTTTGGGATTGCACATGCCAATTCGGTGTAGCTGAAGGTGAATGCTAAGTACATTATTATTATGAAAATGGTTGCTACCCCGAGTCCTAATGTTCCGCCTTTTTCTAATCCGAGGTTCCAGCCAAAATACATTCCTGAGATTACATAGCCTACTCCGAGCCCCCATAACATTAGTGGTCCGAGTGATTTTTTGAGTTTTGGTGTGTCTTGGCTCATAAGTCTAATATAGTAATTTTATTTTTACTACATATAGAACATTAACAGATACTTAACCACTTTTTTTACCACATAGAGAAACATTAGTAGATGCTTAACCACATTTAACCACTTTTTTTACCACATAAGGAACATTAGTAGATAATTAACCACTTTTTTACCACATAAGGAACATTAGCAATTGTTTAACTGCTTACTTACTTAACCACTTTTTTTCTGCGTATGGAATATAAGTAGATTCTTAATCACATTGAGAGCATTGGATTTATAATTAACAGGAGAATTTATTGGAAAGCTAATTTAAAACTTTCGGGTAAAATTTCATTTTCAAGAATTTTAGAAACGACTTCTGTATCTCGTTCCTTTGAAACAAAACAGTCTGTTAAATTTTGAATTGTCAATTTGGCTTTTGACTTTTCAATCAAAGTAATAAAATTATTGTTCTCTATTTCACCAGGTTCAATAACTTTAAAATAAATTCCAAATTTTTTGTTTGCTTGAAACTGCTTTAAAATAGTGTTATCATTAAATCGCAAATTAAGTCTTGAGCAAGGAAGTCTTGGATGGAGTGCTTGGATAACAGTTGTGCCAATTTCGAAAACATCTCCTACATTTACTAAATGATCTGGAAAATTTTTAGTAGTCAAATTTTCACCAAACATTCCATAATCAAGAGAGGGACGATCTAAGATTGAATTCCAGAAGTCGTAATGAGATAAATCGTAACTGTAAATTGCTTTTAAATTTCCTCCATGATGTTTTAAATCGCCTTGTTCGTCTCCTGAAATATTGGACATAGAGACAGTCCTTTTTCCTTTTACTGGACTTTTGAAAATACCAGTAAAATATTTATCACCTCGCCAAGTTACTTCTTTGGCTTTTCCTACGTTTAACGATATTATTTGGGCAGACATATTGAACTTGTTTAGAATTGATGAATTTAAATATATGAGCGTCTTTTTAAGCCATATTTCAGCTATTTTTTCAGCAATAGCTACGGCTATTCCTTCAAAAATGAGCTTTATCTGGCTCAAAAATACATCTCATATATAAATAAATCCTCAATTCTAAACAAGTTCATTACTTCTAATTTCCTGTGTACATGGAGTTCCAATAATTAATTTTGAATTGAGTAACTGGGTCGATGATTTCTTCAAAATTTTCTTCCAGCACTTTGAACAACTTTTTATATTCTAAAATTAAAATAGAGCCAACTGTTAATTGATTTTGCACAACCATCATTACTTGATCCGAAATTTTATCTTCATAAGATCTATAAATATTCATTGTTTCCAAAATACTCTTATGATTTGTATCTGCAAGTTTATGGTAAAACCTATGTAATGATTTTGCAATTTTGATATTGATTTCATTTAAATCAATTAGATCATCCCAAGTTTTGTAAGCGTGTTTTTCAGCAGCACTAACAAATTCTAATCTTTTGTTTTTGAGGCTTGCAATTTCTGAGTGTTCTTTTATAGCAATTTTTAGCTTTTCAATTTTCGCATTGTTATAATCAGATGTAGATTTTTGATAACGATCATACAGTTTCAAAACTTTGATACGTAAATCTAACTGATTACTGTTATTCAAATTATTAAAAAGATAATAAAAATTCAAATAACTTTCGATTAGCGATTTTGAAATCAGGTAAACGGAAGAAATATCAATTATAGAACTGACTCCTTGATAGTAATCCGACTCTGTCAACTTGGTACCATTCAGCAAGTAAATTAGTGATTTGGATTGCAATAAAAACCTTGAAATAATTGCTTGGGAATACACATTGACATTGATCAATTCATCTGATTTATTTTTCGCAATATAGACATTCAGATGATCCGACAAACTGACTATTGCATCAATAATTTCTTTGTAATAACCAACAAAGCTTTCTGTATCGTTAAGCCTGTCATGTCTTCTAATTTCTTTCGCGATAAATTCCATAATTTGTTTTTCGAGGTACTTCTAATTTTGTTCCAAATTTAGTTTATTTTATGGAATTTTGCTGTTATTTAATTGTCAACAACAAGGATTGTCAAGTTTTGTTTTAAATGAGCAACCACACAACTAGACATTTTTTTAAAATTAGTGACCAGCAAACAATAATGGTTGCTTATTCTACAAAGGTTAAGCTCCTCTGGAGCTAATAGATAAAATATTTTTTATATGTTGTTTGTTTCTCCAAAATGCCTGGTTGTATGTTGGGTAACCGTTGGAGCTTTTCAGATTTTGCTTTAAGTTTGGGCAACCGTTGGGTTGCCCAAACTTGGAAAAATTAAAGTTTTGTTGGTTTTAGGGATAAAATCAGGGTAAACCAAGTTATGAATGACAAGAAAGAAATCGTTGTGATTATCAATGTAATGTAGAACCAATCTATGTAAAAATAGTAATAGAGTGTATTGAATAGTGCTAAGGCAATTAACAATCGTCCATATTCAACCACTTTAAGCCACGGTTTCTTTTCCATAATTGCACCACAAATCATTGTGGACAAAATGATTAAGGTAGCAAAGCTCAGTTTGTAAAAAAGAGACAATTCTGAAAAGTGAGTCATATAGGCCAATAAGCCAAAAATTATGACAATGAATTGAATGGTTATATAAATCCCCAAACTTGGATTCTTTTGATCATATTTTTCATTATCGGTTTCGGTAGGAACTTCATAATTTTTCATATTGCTTGGTGTCCAGCCCGGTCTTGCAAAAATGACTTTTATCTTATCCGTAAAAGTATCCGCCTTTCTCATCATTTTTAACATTTCACTATAATATTGAAAATTAGCCCAAGTAGGGTTCCAACTATCAAATCTCTTTACAGTTCCATAGGTAGGACGTTCTTCTTCTTCCATAAATGTTCCAAAAATCCTATCCCAGAAAATAAATATCCCTCCATAGTTTTTATCTAAATATTTTTTGTCCTTTGCGTGGTGGACCCGATGATGACTAGGTGTATTAAATATAAACTCAAACCATCTTGGTAATTTATTGATTGCTTCGGTATGAATCCAAAATTGATAAAGTGTGTCGATACCCAGAATCGTTAAAAAGACTTTGGGTTCAAAACCAAGTAGAGGAATCGGCAAAAATATAACAGCACCAATCAAGCCATGGAACCAGCTTTGTCTCAATGCCACGCCTAAATTATAATCTTCACTTTGATGATGAACGACATGCGCTCCCCAGAAAAAATTTATCTCGTGCCCCCAACGATGTGCCCAATAAAACAACATATCATAAAGAAACAAGCAGGCTATCCATTCAAATGCACCAGTTAATTCAAAAAAGGCGTATTCATTATACATCATAATCATACCGCCAACAATGATTCCATTTAACAACAAACTAAAAACTTGATTTCCTATACCAATGTTTAAATTTGTAATGGTATCGTTGAAACGATAATACTTCTTATTCTGTCTTTTTCCGATCCACCATTCAAGAGCAATCAGTATGAAAAACACAGGAATTGCAAACAAAATATAATTTCCCAATGTTATAAATTTTCTTATTCTAAAAAATATTTTACAATAAAATAAAACAATTGCCAGTTGAAATTAGTTTTAAGATTTTATGAAAATAATTTTTAGACCAGCAACTCTTTTCACGATAATTTAACTAAAATCTATGAACTTGTCAAATATGAATGCAGTTTCCCGTTTAAAATAATTTTATCAATCAAATCTGTTCCAAACGAATAAGGAATAAAAGCAACGGAAGGAATCTTTTTAGTAATGAAAACATTTGCTTGCTTACCAACACAAATTGAACCATGAGAACTATTCAAGTCCATCGCATAAGCGGTATTGATTGTTGCTGCATTGATTGCTTCTTCTGGAATCATTTTCATTTTAATACAAGCCAACGAAATTACAAAAGGCATCCTTCCTGACGGAGTTGTTCCAGGGTTGTAGTCTGATGCCAGTGCAACGGGCAGTCCTGCATCAATCATTTTTCGAGCAGGCGCAAATGGAAGATTTAGAAAAAAGGCAGTTGATGGAAGCAGTGTCGGCATTGTTTCAGACTTCATCAAAGCTTCGATCTCCGGCTCTTCTACAAATTCCAAATGATCAACAGAGATTGCTCCAATTTCCGTTCCTACTTGAACGCCTCCTGAATTTGCCAATTCGTTGGCGTGCAACTTAGGAACTAAGCCATATTTTATTCCAGCGTCTAAAATTTGTTTAGATTCATCAGTAGTAAAAAATCCTTTATCACAAAAAACATCACAGTAATCAGCTAAATTTTCTGTTGATATAATTGGCAGCATTTCATTGATTATTAAATCAATATACGCTTGTCGGTTATTTTTGTATTCAACAGGAAAAGCGTGCGCTCCTAAAAAGGTTGCTTTTATTTCTATTGGAGAAACTTCTTTGAGTCGCTTTATCACCCTCAACATTTTTATTTCCGCATCAACAGTTAAACCGTATCCAGATTTTATTTCTACGGCACCTGTTCCATAAGAGATAATTTCATTTAATCTATAAAGTGCTTGATCAAATAAATCGTCTTCCGAAGTTGATTGTAAACGTTTTGCTGAGTTTAAAATTCCTCCACCGTTTTCAGCAATTTCTTCGTAGCTCATTCCTTTGATACGATTGACAAATTCTATTTCACGACTACCAGCATAAACAATATGTGTATGAGAATCGCACCAAGATGGAAAAACGGTTTGACCAGTTGCATCAATGGTTGAATCAGCCGATGTCGGACAATCTTTCATTTCACCAAAAGAATGAATTTTATCATCTTCCAATAAAAGAAAAGCATTTTCAATGGAAGGTAAAATCCCCATTGCCTTTCCCTGCACCGCAATTTTTGGTTCACCGTATTCTACTTGAACCAATTCTTTGATATTTTTTATAAGTAAATTAGACATTATTCAGATTTTGGTTTTTGACCTTTGGTCATCATTTCTAAGACATCCCACATTTCATTAGAAACAGAATCAAATTTATTAAATGTACCAGCTCCTTTAAGCCACTCACCACCGTCGAGGGTAATCACCTCTCCTGTCATATAAGCTGCAAAATCAGAGATCATATAAGCCGTTAAATTACACAATTCTTGATGATCTCCCACTCTACCAATAGGGATTTTGGTTTTAGGATCAAATTTATCCACCAATTCACCAGGAAGCAATTTCTCCCAAGCTCCTTTTGTTGGAAACGGACCTGGAGCCACAGCATTTAATCTAATACCATATTTAGCCCATTCAACAGCAAGCGACCTGGTCAATGCAAGAACTCCAGCTTTGCCACAAGCGGAAGGCACAACAAAAGCAGAGCCTGTCCAAGCATAAGTTGTAACAATATTTAAAACACTTCCCTTTGATTTGTTTTCTATCCACTTTTTTCCCAACGCCAGGGTGCAATTATATGAACCTTTAAGGACAATATCAACAACTGCATTAAATGCTCGATGAGATAAACGCTCAGTAGGACTTACGAAATTGCCAGCCGCATTGTTGATTAAAATATCAATTTTACCAAATTTTTCATAGGATTTTTCAATGACCTCTAATATATCCTCATAATTTCTGACATCGCATTGAACAGGTAAGACTGTTCCACCTGTTTCCTTCTCCATTTCAGCAGCAGCTTTTTTTAACACCTCAATTTTTCTGCTAGACAAAACGAGTTTTGCGCCTAATTTTAAGTAATAGGTAGCCATTGAACGACCAAGTCCAGTGCCTCCACCTGTAATCAAGATAACCTTATCTTTCAAGGCACCTTCCTTCAACATTCCTGTTTTATACATAGCTTTTATATTTTAAGAAATAGGCAAATATTATATATTCAATTTCGATTTTCTCATTTTTATATAAATATCGGTCAAAATACTTCCTCCAACGCCTGTAGAGTTCCGTTTTTAGCTGTATTTTATCGTTAAACAGCGCAAGCAAAATCTGAATAATTATTATATGACTATTCCTAATTAAATGCAAATTAAATATTTAATTTAACGATAACATTAAAAATATACCTCCATTCAGCAGATCTTTTTATTTTTGCAGAAAACATACAATCAATTGTACCCATGTCAGAGAAAATGCGCATTTTGACTGTAGATGATGAACCAGACATACTTGAGTTTATTAAATACAATTTAGAAAAAGCTGGATTTGAAGTTGTTGAGGCCAATAATGGTAAAGAAGCCGTTGAGAAAGCACAAGAATTTAACCCTCATTTGATTCTTTTAGACATAATGATGCCAGAAATGGATGGGATAGAAGTATGCCGTTTATTGCGCGAAAATGAGCAATTCAACAATACGGTAATAGTGTTTCTCACTGCGAGAAATGAAGATTATTCGGAAATAGCTGGTTTTGATGTTGGAGGCGATGATTATATCACCAAGCCCATTCGTCCTCGTGTGTTGGTAAGTAGATTAAAAGCGTTGCTGCGAAGACGTGTAGTTGAGGACTCAGAAAAAGTACTTGTTTTCGGAGATTTGAGTATTGATAATGAGAAGATGGTGGTTTTGTTAAATGAAACGGAAGTTAATTTAGCAAAGAAAGAGTTCGAATTGCTCAATCTGTTGTCCTCCAAGCCTGGTAAAGTATTCACCAGAAGAGAAATTTTTAACAAAGTATGGGGAATGGATTTATTGGTTGGTGAACGTACAATTGATGTTCATATCCGTAAAATTCGTGAGAAAATCGGCAATGAGTTTATCAAAACCATTAAGGGGATTGGATATAAGTTTAATTTTTAGTCGGGTAAATTGATTCTTTTGTAAATATCGTTCATCTTTATTTTTAGTCCAAGTGATTCGATTGAGATTACTTGGTCAATGCCTTCGTACCCTAATTTCTGCTATATCCAAGACTTGATATTATTAGTCTATGCTGCGTTAGAAAAATACTCACTATACTATGGCATGGTCGAACCGTCGAACCGTCGAACCGTTCCGTTTTTTCTGCCTTGCCTAAACTAATAATAACATCGTCTTAATATAGCGAAATTAGTGAGTTAGTGTACTAGTGTAAGTTTCAGCTCTAATTGGTTATTCTGGCAAGGTTATTGGAAGTCATCACTTCAGTGCAATTATTTTTAAGCTTAATTTGCAAAGAGTTTTCCTGAAAAAATCGTTTGTCTTTCTGTTTTTATTTGATAAATATAAATTCCCCGCTCTAGCCCATTTCGCTCAAACTTGAATGCTTCGATCCCGTCTACTTCGCTTTGGAAAATTGTTTGCCCTTTTAGGTTGTATATTTCTAATTGCAGAGGTTCATTCCTGCTAATATTGTTAAAGTAAAATGTCGTTTGGGTTGAGAATGGGTTTGGAAAAACTTGTATTGCATTTTTTCGGTCAAGAGTTGCGACAGAGGAGAAAGCTTCATAACAGTCATCCGTTGTATTCATTTGAATTTTTGCTCTATTGCTGTTGATCCCTTCATTTTTATCGCTCAAACAAATTTCTAAACTAGTAGTGAAGCCGTAATAAACTCTTAGAAACGGTTCTGTTTGATTTCGTTTAGACAGGCTTGCTCCGTCCTTAAACAATCCTGTTATCAGTTGATTTCTAAATTGAAGATCAATGTTTGAAGTATCTGCATTTTCAGTGATCAACTTAACGTTGCTTACATCAATGCCTTTTAATGATAATTGGAATGCTGACAAATCAGTTGTAGCATTGTAAATATTTAAATCGACGTATTTCTCATCGTAATTTATCGCTCCTAAGCTAATCGTTGCCGTATCAGTCGCACTTTCTAAAGCAAAAGGAAACTCGCAAAATTCATTGTTTATTGGATCGACATTGTCAATACAGAATTGTAACAATGCGGCATCTATTATTGATAAAATGCTGTCTCCATTTAAATCTGTGCATTGATTTATTTCAATGTTTTCTTTTAGAACTTCTTTTAAATATAAATCAACATCTGCTGCATTTAGCTCTAAATCTTCTTGAATGTCTCCTTTCAGGGCAGGACCTTCGCATTCACCTTTACAATCAGCGACGGCAGGACCGAATATTTCACCTTTACAATCTGTTATTCCCTCACATGGATCAACTCTAATTACAAATGCATCTCCTAGACCGTCTCGTCTTAAATCCAAACAAACCTTAGCCCAATTGTTATTGTAGTTTAGTTCATGATTGCCCAACGCATCAGGACGACGCTCCCAATTGATTCTAACAACCAATGTATACTTTCCTTCAGGCAGATCGGTTATATCTATCCATTGACAATCTAATGAGCGATCATAGACATCGGTGCATCCCGCAGTGATTCCTTGATTGGCACAACTGTATTTAGGCGTTTCACCTGTTGCACTGCAATCAAAATCCATTACACAGAATCCATTTTTAAAGCCCATAGGAAGCTCATTTTGCTCTTCGTCGTAAAGTACATATTCAGTATAACTTTCATAATGTGGATGTCCGTGACAAGGATCCCACTCCCACTCTGGGTAATCATCGATATCCTCTTGCGACGGAGGAGGACCTAAGAAAAAGTCTTTGTCCCCAATGTTCGCTAACTTTGTGGTAAAACGCAGTATTTCTCTGGTTCCATAACCTGAAACGCACTGCTCTTCAATAAAACAAGGGTCGATGGCTTCTATTTTTTGAACAAATAGCGAATTGCTCAACTCTTCTTCGTCCACTATCAAATCTGG
>JAHDGP010000107.1 GCA_020627525.1 Bacteroidota bacterium | reverse complement strand
AAAGGACCAAAGAGTACACACAAAGTTGTGATTCAATAGTTTTTGTAAAAAAAATGAACAAAAAAAAGAGGCTGTCCCTTTGGGACAGCCTCTTTTTTTTACAATTTCCAACAACCAAAATTCAAGGTCTAAAAACCCATCATTTGATACATCATTTGCAATCTCGGATTCGTTTCTTTCTCTTTGAAAGATTTTAACAAACCCGTAATTTTTTCCACTAAAGGTCCAAACGAAGATTCTCCAGCTTCAGACTTCGAATTCATTGCAGTTTTAACTTCTCCTAAAGATTGAAGTGCTGCCATTCTCATAAACCATTCTCCTTTAAAATCGCCAGCACTAGATGCAAGCTTATCAATACCTGCTGAAATCTTTTTGGTATCCGAAGAACGACTCAATACCTTTCCATAATTTGTTGCTAAAACATATCTTGAATAAACAGATTCAGAATCATAACGGTTTTCAAAATAGCCTAACTGGTCTTCCCCTCCATGTTCTCCATATATTTCATACAAGGCAGCAGTAATCCCATCACTATCAACCGCTTCCAACTTTTTCGCCTGAGCCAAGCCTGCATCTTTGTCCACTTTTGCCAATCCCTTCAATGCTTCTCCTACAGTATTGTAAGACATATCAGTGTTTATACTTTTTTCAAAAATACTTTTTAAAGAAGCATCCTCTAAACCAGCAAGAACAGACATTGATGATGTTCGCGCATTGGGGTCTTCATCAGAGACAGCCATTTTTTTGATTCTATTTAAAGCCTTTGCTTTAGTAGCATCTCTAGTCATATCTAAATTCAAAGCTGCTCTACTTCTGACAGCCCAGTAAGCATCATCCATTGCAGCTATCATTGCATCTTGAACCACTTGCTCATTCTGATGATATTGCAATCCAAATAAAGCTTCATACTTATCTAAATATTTAGGACCATTTTTTAATAAATGCACATATGCATCTTTGTCTAATGTCACATTTTTTTCTCCTAACAACACCTTTTCTGCATCTACATTTACCAGGTCTGGTTTTGAAGCAACTCCAATCTCAAAACTTTGCTCACGTTCTGTCATTGTAATGTTTTCACGCACAACTTTTCCATCAACATATACATCTACAGCCAATGGCAATTGAAAGACATCTTCATCTTGTTTTTGAGATAAATTTATTATTGAAATTTTCTTCTCATCATCATAATCAATCTGAATATCTAAAATTGGATGTCCAGCTCTTAAGAACCATTGATCGAAAAACCAATTTAAATCTTCTCCAGAAACTTCTTCCATCGCCAGTCTAAAATTATGAATTTCAACAGACGAATATTCATTGTCTTTAAGGTAAACATTCAATCCTTTGAAAAAAGCTTCATCTCCAACATAGGTTCTCAGCATATGCAACACATGGCCGCCTTTTTGATAAGAGTGGGCATCAAACATATCTCCAGCTTCGCCATGACGATATCTAATCAATTCTTTTTTAGCAATATTGTTTGCTTCAGCCAAATAGGCTACCAAATATTGTCTTAAATGATTGTCTGCATCTTCTTTACCATATTTATGTTCAAACCATAAATACTCCCCATAAGTTGCAAATGCTTCATTCATTGGCAAGTTTGCCCAAGATTCACAAGTAACAATATCTCCAAACCAATGGTGCATCATTTCGTGTGCAACAATATATTCACCATCATAATCCACCAAATAACGCTCATCCCCTTGCATAAACTCTCCGAAAGTTACAGCAGAAGTATTTTCCATTGCTCCAGAAACATAATCTCTAACAATTATCTGAGAATATTTATCCCACGGAAATTCATAATCAAAAAGCTCAGAAAAAAAGCTCAACATTTCTACAGTGTTAGGAAATATTTCACGAGCAACATTTTCATATTCTGGCTCTACATAATAGTCTACAACTTTTCCTTTCCAAGTATCCGAAACAACTGCATAATCACCAACAGTCATCATAAACAAATAGGGCGCATGAGGAATATCTTGTTTCCAATGATCCGTTCTAGTACCATCTCCATTACTCTTTGAAGATATCAAAGCACCATTAGACAGTGTTTTGTACTTATCCTTTACAGTAATAAATATTTCTTGTGTAGAATTTTCGTTGGGAGAATCTATCGTTGGAAACCAACAAGAAGAAGACTCAGGCTCGCCTTGCGTCCAAATTTGCATAGGTTTTTCTTTATCTTCTCCATCGGGGTTTATAAAAAACAATCCTTTGGCATTTGTAATTGCCTCACTACCGTCAGTAAGCAATTCATTAGGCTTGGCAACATAATCTACTTTTACAGTATACATTTGATCCCTTGTGTATTCTTTACCCAAATCAATGGTTAAAAAGTCATTGTCATAGTCATATTTCAATGCTTTTCCATTGCCGTCCGTAACTGAATTTATATCGAAACCTTTGGCGTCCAGTATAAGTGTTGAAGTAGGATAAAAATAAGGCTTTAAATCAAGCTTTGCTTTTCCAAAAAGGTGGCGTTTTTCCCAGTCAAAACTTACTTCTAAGCTTGTATTGACAAGGTTGTTTACCCGTTTTTCAGATGCTCGATAAGGGTCCTCCACTTTACTTGCAACAACTTCAATTCCTTCTAAATCTACAACTTCTGTTTCATTTTCCAGACGTTCTTGTTCAGCCGCCGCTTGTTTTTCGGCTTTTTTTGCCGCTTGTTTGGTTGAAGAACAGCCGCCTATAACCATTCCACCAACAAGCAAGCCCATTAATATTTTTTTCATGTAGGTATTTGTTTAAAACAATCCAATAATTGAAGTTGCTTAGAATTAATGATTTATTCTAAATGAAGCTCATTTTTGCGAGAACAGCCAGCTATTGTTGAAAAATAACTGAAAAGACACTTATATATTTAGATTCACTAATTCTAAACAACTACTTTATAAAAATTGAATTGATATAGAATTTATCATAATGAATGTAAACAAAGATAAAATAAAAGCTTGTTTTATTTTATTCGCGACAAGCATCTTCAAGCTCCTCTTGAAGGCAAAGTTTACAAAAAGTAGTTTGACCTGTTTCAATATTGTGTTCACTGAGTGTTTGATAAATTTTTAATTTATCTATCTGTTGGTCAATAATGGGGTAAGTTTTTTGACTCGTCACCACAAAACAACATATAATTATACCAATATTAACAACATTAATGGAATAACGATTGCTTTCTTGCTTATCTGCCAAGATATGTTTTATGCGCTGCTTAAAGAAACTACTTTGTTTTTTAAAACCTTGCGTTAAGCTCAATTGTTGAGCTGTTTTCATTTTAAACAATAAAGAGGCGTAGTTTTTAGCATCGCCTACTTTTTCAACCGCAAATTCATCCGCAATGTATTCGTTTAAGCGATCAATTTCTTTTTTCATTAAATAAAAGACAGGATTGACTACCCAAAGCATATTTAATACATTCAGTGTAATTTTTATCCAAGTATCAAACTGTCTTATGTGTGAAATTTCATGGAACAAAATACCATCTTGTTCTTCTTCCTCTAAATAGTCCATTTCATCTTGCCAGATTATGTAAGAATCAATTAATCTAAAAGAGGCTACCGATAATGATTTTGGCGGATGTAAGATAGTGTAAGGCTTGCCATCCAATACTCTTTTTTCTTTTTTACTTTTAAATATCAGCCAATTCAAATAAAGTACATTGCAGAAGAGCGTCAATAAAATAACAAATCCAGCAAAAGCCAATATTTTCCAAAAGGCTGTTTCCTGCCAAGTCAAAAAGTTGTAGAAAGGTTTTTCTTGATAATATAATAAATTTTCTTTTTGGATATTTTCACAATGACAAAAGTCTTCGCTGGTAATGGCTTGTTGGTAACAAGTTTCGAGGACTTCACCCACTGGGCAAAAATCTATAAAAACACTTTCTTCTAAAATATAAAAATCCTTGTTTGTATTTTGAACGATGGGTTTTCCGTCTTGAAGTAAGGCAGGAGTTATAATAGTAGATTGAATAAAAAAGAGGGGTACGACCAAACTAAACACTACGAGGCTTAGCAAGACCGATTTTTGATCGCCAGTAGACAATTTGCGACGGAGGATAAACCAATAAAACAATCCTCCTAAAATGCATAAAATATATGTCAGTATAATGTAACTGAGCATTAAATTAAATTTTTATCAATCTTCTTTCTTTAGAAGATCCTCAATATCTTTTAACTCTTCTTTATCAAGTTGCTCATTACCTAACAAAGCAGAGACCAAGTTTGTTGCAGAACCAGAGAATGCATTTTCCAAAATATTGCCAATCAAACTTTTTTGATATTCAAATTTTGTAATAATCGGATGATACTGATGTGTTCTACCAAAAGCCTGATGTCCCACAAATCCTTTCTCCTCTAATATACGAATTGTTGTAGAAATAGTGTTGTAAGCAGGTTTAGGCTCGCCCCAATCCTCTAATATTTCTTTAACAAAAGCCTTTTTAACTTTCCATAAAGCATTCATCACCTTTAATTCTAACGGAGTAAGCAGTTTCTTTTCTGACATCTTGTATAATTTTTCCTAAAATTAAAACTAATAAGTTAGTTATGCAACTATTTCATTAGTTTTGTGTATAATTAACATTTCGACAAGCTCAATGTAAACATTTCTTTCGACAAGCTCAGTGCGGACACTTCGGCTACGCACATTGCAGGCACTTCACTACGCACAGTGTGGAAGTTGGCTGAGGCACTCGAAGCCAACAATGACCACGGTAGCTGAGGCTACTCGAAGCTACCCGCAACCACCACAGTTTCCTTGAAGGTTTTGACATTTCCATCTAAATCAAAAATCTCAATAAATAGGATGTATATGCCTATCAAAGCTTTTTCGCCAGCGTCATCGGTACCATCCCACTTAAAACTACCACTTGAACCAACTATCTCGCTTTCAGCAATACGACGAATCAATCGACCATTGTCATCATATATTTTAACGGTCATTATATTATCTGGTTGATCAAACTGATAATTTATTTGAGTGAAATTTACAGCACCCGCAATACTTGGATTAAATGACTTTGGATAAACACTGACATTATCTTCTCCTAGGCTCGTTCCCATATAAAATTGACTATTTTTAAGAGATGGTGTTCCTGAGCAATTATTTATAGACGCTGATCCCCAATTATTGCCATCATTCGAAACTCCGTCAGGGTCTATTCGCTCCAACGAAACGCCTTTGGTATTATCCAAAAGTCGATTGTGCCAAAAATCATAATACCTAACAGCATCCAAAATATTGTCTTGATTGTCTGTTTCAAAAACGATGACTAAATCATCATCTGTTCTGTAAGATGGAAAAGAGCTTATTTCAATAAAATCACTTGGATTTAAATTTGCACATCCTCCATAATTATTCATTACCCAAGCTGCATCTTTAGATAAAACAACATAGCTGTCTGGAAAAAGCAAATAACCATTTGGAGCAATCTCTTTTACATCTACTATTGAATCTCTTACAGATGAATTTTCGTGTGCAATAGAAAAGTTTGCTAAATCTATAAATTTATCTGAACGATTGTAAAGCTCAATATAGTCCACCCCACCCGTTATTGGATTGGCTAAAATTTCATTGATAACAATATCTCCTTCAGCCCCTAATTGTCCCAATCCAAAATTGGCTTGGTTGAACATTCCTATCGAGTTTCCTGCACAATCATTAAGCCCACTTACTGTAACAGTGTAGGCAGTCCCGTTCTGAACGGGCTGCGCTAAGAAAAGCGTCAAACTTGTCGTATTTGAATTGTATAAGGCTTCAGAAATATTAAGGTTTGGTTCAATATTAAAAGTTGTGTTAGCAAGGCTTCCTTCATCTATGCTTTCCGAAAAATTTAAAAGCAAAGTATCCAAACCACTTAGGGTCACAGATAATAAATCAGGTTTTACATCATCAAATGGAACTGCATCCTGAGAATTTTTTTCTCCAGGTGTTCCCCCCTGAGGAGCTCTTGAAGCAGCCCAACTAGAAGCACCCTGACATGGATAATTTGCATCCAACAATTCTAAAGAATAGCCTCCACCAGACCTCGCCTCATCTCCATACCAATCATCTGAATAATTTACAAAATCAATCAGGTCTCCAAAACCATTGAACAATGACAATGCATCAGCTGCATTATTCAAACTTGGTAAACTAAACCCAACAACATTATTGTATCCTTCCCACAAATCAATGTTCGCACTTGGACACAATATTAAATAACCATTTGCTTCAATTACCGATCCATCAGGAATAGATTTTAAATCTGTGGCATCCGCAAAAACCCATCCTGATAAGTCCAATGCAGCATTAGTTGTATTATATAATTCTACAAATTCAGATTCAGGAAGTCCCACTACTGGTTTTTCATCCGCCATTATCTCATTAATCACAACTGATCTATATTCAGCAACTGCAAAAACAAAAGTTTCTGATACATTACTCATTGTATTACCAGATAAGTCTTTCAAGTTTGAGATAGTAATTGTTTGTTCAACATTCAATGGAAAACTATTTTCAAAAGTCAAAATCACTTCCGACGGATTTTCAACATTTAATATGGCTAACTCAGGACTCCCAAAACCATCAACATTATAGTTTTCAATATTTTGAGCAGTATTTAAATCCAATTCTTCAGAAAAATTTAATTGCAGTTCATTAGGTCCCAACACAACGACATTCAATAAGGTTGGTGCTTCGTTGTCTTCATAAATAGGATCTACCAAAAAGTCATCAAAATAAAATTTATCGCTTCTGGTTGCAGAATATTTACACCAAACACCTAAAAACGCTCCGCTGACAAATTCATCATCTAAAACAGTTCCTTGGGATTCATAAGAACCTGAAAGGTCTTTGTCAACCAACAATTCCCAATTTCCGCTTTCATCTCTGGTAACACGAACATTTGCGGACACCGTCTCGCCAGCAGCCAAACCATCAACCCCATCAATGATGTTTTCAGAAGAACTGCCTGATTGTTTAAATAAACTAAAATCATCTACATCTCCTGAAACGCCTCCTATCCTAACATAATACCCATTTAAGGAGCCATCCAGATCGCTACTACTGGCATTCAGGTAAACTTTTGCATAATTGGATGAGGAAGGATTAAAGTCCAGAAAAACCTTAAACTCCCAAGTAGTTAAACCTTGTGTAGAGGCAGCCGTAAACAGTACTGATGGCGAACTAGCAGTTTCATCATTGAGATGCAATTGACCATCGGCAATGTCAAATTTTTCTACATCTCCAGACCATGAAGGGTTATTAGAAAAGTCATTATCCGAAAAATCATCAGTCAACTGCGCAATAATAAATTGATGACACAGTATTAGAATAAAAACAATTTTCAATTTCATTGGACTAAAATAAGATATTTGCCACTTGTGATTGTAGATTTGTTAAGCTTTTTAGTAAAAAATTAAAATTAAGTAAAATGAAAGTAGCTGTAGTAGGGGCAACTGGAATGGTTGGAAGGGTTATGTTGCAAGTTCTTGCAGAACGAAATTTCCCTGTTTCCGAGTTGATTCCTGTTGCTTCTAGTAGATCTGTAGGCAACAAAGTCTTTTTTAAAGACCAAGAGTTTTCAATTGTAAGTATGGATGATGCAATAGCAATGTGTCCAGATATTGCTATATTTTCAGCTGGTGGATCGACCTCGCTAGAGTTTGCTCCTAAATTTGCAGAAGTGGGAACCACCGTTATTGACAATTCATCTGCTTGGAGAATGCATGACGACAAAAAGTTAGTCGTTCCAGAAATCAATGCAGATCAATTGACCGACAAGGACAAAATTATAGCCAATCCAAACTGCTCAACCATTCAAATGGTTGTGGCTTTGAACAAATTACACGAAAAGTATAAAGTAAAAAGGTTGGTTATTTCTACCTACCAATCTGTAACAGGTACCGGAAAAGCTGCTGTCAATCAATTGAGTTTTGAAAGATCAAATATTCCAGGTGACAAGGTTTACCCTTACCAAATAGATTTAAACTGCTTGCCACACTGTGATATATTTTTAGATAATGGATACACCAAAGAAGAAATGAAATTGGTCCATGAAACGCGTAAAATATTTTCAGATCCAAGTATCGCAATAACAGCTACAGCGGTTAGAGTTCCAGTAATCGGAGGGCATTCGGAGTCTGTCAATGTAACTTTCGAGCAAGATTTCGATATTAATGAGTTAAAAGAGCTTCTTGCCAATTCTCCTGGAGTAGTGGTTATGGACAAACCCGATAAAGAAATTTATCCAATGCCGTTCCATTCACAAGGCAAAGATGCTGTTTTTGTAGGTAGAATTCGTAGAGATGATTCTGCTCCTAACAGCTTGAATATGTGGATCGTTTCAGACAATCTAAGAAAAGGAGCCGCAACCAATGCAGTTCAAATTGCTGAGTTTCTGATTGAAAAACACTTGTTATCCACAGGTTCAAAAGCAGAAACCGTTTAAATTGGAAAAAATTATATACAAGATTAGTACAAATATCTAATCATAATGATATAAATTTGTTAATCTAGAAGATGACCTTATTGCTAAGGTCATCTTTTTTGTTCAATAGAAAGTGAGAAACTTTGATGGTAAGTACCCGGGAAACAACTGAAATAGAAACTAAGCGGAATATTCAAGTTAGCAGAGATCATTTAGAACAACTCAAAAAATCACTTGCAGGTGATTTTTATTTTGATAATACTCTAAAAATCCTTTATGCCACTGACGCCTCAGTATACAGGTCTTTGCCGCTAGCCGTAGCCCTTCCTAAAAATGTTGATGATCTAAAAAAATTAATAACATTTGCGAACGAAAATAAAACTTCTCTAATTCCTCGTGCTGCTGGCACCTCACTTGCCGGACAATGTGTTGGAGATGGCATTGTAGTCGATGTCTCTAAATATTTTACCGAAATAATAAAATTTAATGAATCCGAAAAATGGATTCTTGTTCAACCAGGCATTGTAAGAGATGAGTTAAATCAATTTTTGAAGCCCTACAATTTAATGTTTGCACCAAATACCTCCACCTCTAACAGATGTATGATTGGTGGTATGGTTGGAAACAACTCTTGCGGTACTACTTCTGTTAAATATGGCAATACCAGACAACACCTATTGGAATTAAAAACAATCCTAAGCGATTGTTCTGAGGTAGTGTTTAATGAAAAAAGCAAAGAAGAATTTGAAAAAATATGTTCTGGTAACAATTTAGAATCTAGTGTTTATAAATGCCTAAAAGAAATTCTTTCTGATCACGATAATCAATGTGAAATAATCAACCAGTTTCCAAAAGAGGAGGTAACAAGACGAAATACTGGTTATGCATTAGATGAATTATTGTTTACAAATGTATTTTCTGATGATGAAAAGGCTTTAAATATTTGCGATTTAATTTCTGGATCTGAAGGCACCCTTGCATTCATAACAGAAATCAAACTCAACTTAGTTCCACTACCACCAGAAAAGAAGGCAGTTGTTTGCATACATTTTGACTCTGTCAATGAGGCACTGAAGGCAGTTGTTACCGCAAATCAACACGAACCATTTGCTGTTGAATTGATGGATGATCAAGTGATGGATTGCACAAAAGGACACATTCAATATGAGCAATATCGTTTTTTCTTAAAAAATGACCCCAAAGCCATTCTTGCAGTTGAACTGGCAGCTGATACTGAAACACAGCTCGATCAGTTAGTCGACAATTTAATTACTGATTTAAAAAACAACGACCAACCAACAGATTTTTCAATAGTAAAGGGACCAGATATACAAAAAGTTTGGGCATTGCGAAAAGCAGGTCTAGGGCTTTTATCCAATATTCCTGGAGATGCCAAAGCCATCACACTTGTAGAAGATACGGCTGTTGCTGTGGAGGATTTGCCCGAATACATTGAAGAGTTTAAAGCAATGCTTGACAGATATGGATTAAAATCTGTTTACTATGCACACGCTGGCGAGGGAGAATTGCATTTACGCCCTTTATTGGATTTAAAAAAGAAAAAAGATCGTGAATTAATGCGCACAATTGGTTTGGAAACAGCCAAGCTCGTTAAAAAGTATGAAGGTGCCAACAGTGGTGAACACGGCGACGGAAGAGTAAGAGGAGAGTTTTTAGAAATGTTGGTTGGGTCAATTAATTATGGATTTTTCAAAAAAATAAAAAACACTTTTGATCCAAATAATATTTTCAACCCTGGTAAAATTATTGATGTACCTGCCGTAAATGAAGACCTCCGATACGAAGAGGATCAAAAAACAACCGTTCACGATACCAAATTTCGTTTTGATGACACTGACGGAATATTGAGAATGGTTGAAAAATGTACAGGTTCTGGTGATTGTCGAAAAACACATTTGATTGGTGGTACAATGTGCCCTAGCTTTATGGCTACCAGAAATGAGAAAGATACGACCAGAGCAAGAGCCAATATTTTAAGAGAGTTCTTAACACGTTCTAATGAAGCAAATCCTTTTGCTCATGAAGAGGTCAAAGAGGTCATGGACTTATGTGTTTCTTGCAAAGGTTGCAAATCTGAATGTCCTTCCAATGTTGACATGGCTACAATAAAGGCAGAATTTCAATATCAATATTACAAGAAACATGGCGTTCCCCAAAGAGCTAAGTTATTTGCCAATATTACAAAGTTACACAAGCTAGGAAGCTTACTTCCTGGATTAAATAATTTTGGAATAAACCTAGCTGGTGGATTCATGAAAAAACGATATGGAGTTGCAGAAAAAAGAAGCATTCCTAAACTTTATAAAACAACGCTGGCAAAATGGTTTGCCAAAAATAAGGCTAAATTAAAGCCTACAAATGCAAAAGGAAAAGTTTGGTTTTTCAATGATGAATTCACCAATTATTTAGATACGGAAATTGGTATAAAAACAATTGAATTACTCTCTAAACTAGGATATGAAGTAGACATTCCCAAACATGTTGATAGTGGCAGAGCGCAATTTTCAAAAGGTTTATTGGATGAAGCAAAAGATTTAGCAATAGAAAATATCAAACTTTTAAAAGATGTAGTTACTGAGGATATTCCTTTGATTGGTGTTGAGCCTTCCGCAATTCTGAGCTTTAGAGATGAGTATCAAAGACTAGCAAATGCATCGGACAAAAACAGTGCTTTCAACTTAGGGAAAAATGCACTTACTGTAGAAGAGTTTTTATGGAGAGAAGTTGAAAAAGGAAACATTACAACTGACAACTTTAAGAAAGATTCTAAAAAAATATTGCTACATGGACACTGTCATCAAAAAGCACTGTCAAAGCAAGATTATACAGCTTGGCTGTTAGCATTGCCTGAAAACTTCCAAGTAGAAATAATTCCTTCGGGGTGTTGCGGAATGGCTGGGTCTTTTGGTTATGAAGCAGAACATTACGACGTCTCCATGCAAATTGGAGAACTCGTTTTATTTCCATCTGTAAGAGATGCCAAAAATGATACTGTAATTGCTGCACCAGGAACCAGTTGCCGTCATCAAATAAAAGATGGAACTTCTAAATCGGCACTCCACCCTACCGAGATACTTTGGCAATATGTCGTT
>JAHDGP010000106.1 GCA_020627525.1 Bacteroidota bacterium | reverse complement strand
AATAGTTAGTAGATGCTGATTTTAATTGCACAATATACAATCCGTTACTCAAACTTTGAACATCGTATTTTACATTGTTCACCCCTTGAGTAAATGATTGATTGGCAACAATGTCTACCAATTGTCCATCAACTTTATAAACTTCGATCAATAAATCACTTTGTTGATCTAGCTCTACTTTAAAGGTGATTTCATTAGAAGCAGGATTAGGATTAGCAGAAATATTGATTTTGCCATCTCCAATTTCATCAATACCAGTATTTGTAGTCTTGAAACTCAAAGCACACAAGTCATCTTTAACATAAGTAGTGTTTCCTTGTAAAAACTCCATTTCAACAACTCTTTCTTCATCGAGCAATTTGTCCCAAACTTTGAAAACATAATTTTCGCCTTCTTGCATTCCATCCAAATCATCAGAAGTCTCATCATCTCCAAAAGCAAGACCACCCATCATAGCATTTTGATAAACAAAAGAACCAACTAAAATACCATCTTTAGTAAAGACACCCATTTCATCGCCATAGTTTAATTGATTGTGTGCATCATCCATAACAAGCAAAGTAGAACTGTTTGGATTAGCTTTGATTGCTCTGGAGAAATGAACAGGTTGCATAATTTCAGTATCTTCAAAAGTTCCAGGAGCTGGTCTTGGTAAAACATCAGCTGCATCGTATTGTAGCGTATTTCCTGTGATCATTTTTACTTGATATCCGCGTGTTTCTTTCATATTACCCATATTGTTGAAGTTGTTAAATGATGGAACATAAGCACCACCCAAGTCTTTCACTTGGATAACATCATTCGATATCGCATCAAAAACATCAATAGGGTCAGAATCTCCTTGTAACCAATAAGCAATCATATTCCAACCAGTATACAATGGTATATCATCCACTGCTAAATCAACCTCAGTTCCACCAATAATTGGTAGTGTTACAGGGCTAAATGTTTTGACCAGGTATCCTTGTGTGATGTCCCAAGTAGTGAAGGTGTTGAAGTTGTTGAAAGATGGAACATAAACTTGACCAGTCAAGTTTTTTACTTGAATAATATCGTTTACAATTGGAGCAAATACTTGAGTGATACTATCCTGATCAGGACGGCAGTAACTTGAAATCATATGCCATCCAGCATACGGCATAGGAATCGTCAATTGACAATCTGTTCCAATGCAAGAAATATAATCACATAAATTTTGATCTGAACAAAGCGCACTAGCATCATAATTACAAGCAGATAAATCTGTACAACCAATCAATTGCCCTAAACAATTTCCATCATCAATGGTTGCTGTAGGATCGTAGTTTGGAGAACAATTATCCGTGCAACCAGCACAAGATGTAAATTCACATGCACCAATTTCAGGACAAAGCGCACTCGGGTCGTAATTGCAAGCATTTAGGTCTTGGCAACCTCTTTGTTGAGGCAGGCAATTGCCATCGTCAATAGTTGCATTTGAATCATAGTTTGGTGCACAGTTGTCGGTACATCCATAACAAGAAAAATCACAAGGTGTCGAAGCATCTGCACAAAGCGCACTCGGATCAAAATTACAAGCAGCCATATTTAAACAGCCTAATAATTGGGCTGTACAACTGCCATTATCTATTGTTGCCGAAGCATTATAATTTCCCGAACAAGGATCGGTACAACCTGCACAAGACGTATATTCACAACTGGTGTTATCAGGACAAGTTAAGCCTGGTGTATAATTACAAGCATTTACATCATCACAACCAGCTGGATAAACACAACTTGTAATATCCAAACAAGCTGCATCAGGATCAAAGTTACATGCTGCATTATCTGTACAACCTGGGAAAGTACAAGAACCATCGTCTACCGTTGCTAAGTTATCAAAGTTACACGCTGTTGGGTTTGTACAACCTGGAATTTGATTGCCAACACAATCGCAAGCATTGTTATAAATATCCCCTGTTGTCGTTGGGTCACCATCGTCGCAACTTGTTCCTGGTATAGCTGGTCCTGTTGCTGAACCAGTACAATTGCCTAAGCAATCTCGCTCGTTACAAGTATTGTCATCTATAGTTGCACTTGCATCATAGTTACAAGCAGTGTTGTCTGTGCAACCTCTACAAGATGTAAACTCACATGTCCCGTCATCGCACAGCGCATTGTTGTCAAAATTACAAGCATTTGCATCTGTACAGCCATCAGGCAAAATACACGAACCATCATCACAAGATGCAGTAGGATCAAAATTACAAGCCGTATTATCTGTACAGCCATCTGGAAGGTCACAAGAACCGTCATCGCAATCTGCAGCAGCACTAAAGTTACAAGCCGCTGGATTTGTACAGCCAGCTACACCTGAACCAATAACAATACTATTTGAAGGAGCAGAATCACACAAATTAGTGTCATCACTTACCAAATAAACAGTATAATTTCCCACACCAGTCGGACTAAATGTTTGTCCCGTCGCACCATTTATATCTGTTCCATTTACTTGCCATTGGTAACTGTAACCAATAGGAGCAGCAGTGCCTGCATTTAAAACAGGGCTTGTTCCACCAGTTGTACCAGTTGGACAAATGATTGTAGTGTTTGTAGTAATTGTTGGAGCCGTTTCTGGAGCGCAAATGCAGGCAAAACAATTACAAGAATTGTCTAACGCAATTGTATTGTAATCTCCAAATGAGCCATTTAAGTATTTATTGATAACATCGTTTGTTCCATCATTAAAGTTGGTGTCTTCAAATGAAGTAGCAGTCGCTGGTCCATTTTCGTTTCCTTGAAATTCCAATAAAGGATTTCCTGAAGGATCAATAATATCAAAACATATTTCAGAAACATCAATCCAATCACCACTTGTTAAGTCGATGCAAAAAGGAAAGGCTGGATTTTCATTGAACACAATTGTCAATAAAAAATCACCAGCAATACTGCCGTCATATGAATGATCTAGATAATTTTGACCAGCGCAAACTGGCAGTGAAGTGAAATTAAGATCGGTATAAGTACCAGTATTTAAATAATTACCCGTTGAGGTTCCCTCTTGAAAAAATCCATCAAAAAGAATGACATTGGGATCGTAATTGAAGCGGATAGAGGAGCTACCTAATAAAACACCTCCATCATCAGACCTTACCTGAATAATATAACAAACAGTACCGTTTGCACAATCACTATTGGGACTTTCGACAAACTGAACGTCGACGGATTGAGCATTCACATTCTCAATCCAGCATAAACTAGATAGTAAAATGCAACAAAGTAAAAGTATTTTTTTCATAATAATTTAATTAAAATATGTCTCTTTTATAAAGAGGAGTTTGGTTTTAAAGACCTATTTTTGACAAAAATTTTAACAAAATTAAAATTTTTGCTAAGCAGTCCAATTATAATTTTAGTTATTTTGTATTCATTTATCAATGAATTGTAATTATTACCTTTTTTTGTCTTAAGGGAATCATTAAGCTTTTCTAAAATAATTAAATCAAACTAGAAATGATATTATACAATGTAACTGTTAAAATTGATGATAATATAGAAAAAGATTGGGTCGAGTGGATGAAAACTGTTCATATTCCTGAAGTTATGGCTACAAATATGTTCAATGAACATAAGTTTTGTAAAATTATTTTTCCTACAGATGATGATGGTGGGCAAACCTATGCCATCCAATATTTCTGCAATTCTATGGACGAATTGAACAATTATCAGGATAAATTTGCAAAAGAACTACAAGCTAAACACTCTGCCAAGTATAAAAATCGTTTTGTTGCCATTAGAACTCTAATGGAAATTTTGTAATTAAAAATATACCCTATGAAAAACTTTCTTTCCAGATTAATCAGACCCCTTACTTTAATTATTTGTTGTCTTGTTTTTGTGCCTGACACTTCCGCGCTTGCCCAAAATGTGGCTGCTTGGCATGATCGCCAAAATAGATTTCAGTATTATGATGATGGAAAATTGGTCCAACTTGATCATAATCCTGCTAGTTTTTTTAAAATAGGACACGACTTTATACTCTACTTTAATTCGCAAGAAGAAATGGTGTATTACCGAAAAGGACATGAAGAATTGTTACACCTTAGAGAGGTTAGAGATGATTATGCCATATCTAGACATCTGGTTACAATAAAAGTAGGTGGGCTCTTTACCGTTATTGATCATAAAGAAAATAAATCTTTGAGTTTACAAGATGAACCTATATTTCAATGTGGGGATAGTATTGTTGCATTTATTGACTTCCATGGAGAATTGAGAGCTTTTTATGATGGAGAAAAAATTCTTTTAGATCCAAGAAGACCACGTTCATTTAAAACAAGTGAAAATAGTATTGCATTTGTTGATAGTGGTGAATTGTTACAATTTCACGTTGATGGAGAAACAGTGCTAGTAGCAGAAGATCCACCAAATGATTATATGCCAGGCAATGATCTCCTACTGTTTGTTGAAGAATATGATGAATTTTATATGTGGAGGGATGGCGAATTAGTGAAATTAGACGGGTATCCTCCAAAATCTTACAAAGTGGGAAGGAATATTGCTGCTTACATCAATGATCAAGAGAGTTTTTTCATAATAAAAGAAGGAGAAATTGAACCTACAGAAATCAGCCCCAATGAACCCTCTTTTTATGATGTTGTAGACAATACTGTTGTTTTTGTAGAAGATAACAACTTTAAGGTTTATTATAAAGGTGAAATACATACACTTGAGTCTTATGTTCCTGACTCTTACAAATATGCTGATGGTGTGGTCGCTTATACTGATCATACAGGACGACTAAAAGCTTTTTATGAAGGAGAAGTAATGACACTTACCTCTGATATTGTTATTGAATCAAGAGACAAACACTCAGTAAATGGTTTAGTGAATACAACACAAAACAAACCTGCCTATATGGTTTTTGGTAGGGTGATTTTATATCAATTTGGAAATAGTGAATACCATATTTTTCACAATGGAGAAGAGTTTATTAAAAATTGAGCAATACTAAATATGCAAGTGGCTCATCGTTAATGTATTCTTTTTTCGTTACGCAATTATATTGCATTATCTTTGCGAATTAAAGAATAAAGGAAAACGATGAAAATTTCATACAATTGGCTTAAAGATTATCTAAAAATAGATATAGAGGCAGATAAAGTTGCACAAGTACTTACAGATATTGGTTTAGAGGTAGAAAGCTATCAATCATTTCAAAATATCAAAGGAGGTTTAGAAGGATTGATTGTTGGATATGTGGAAGAGAAATGGAAACACCCCGATGCTGATCGTCTTAACCTGACAAAAGTGAACCTTGGAAATGGAGAGCCAGTGCAAATTGTATGTGGTGCACCCAATGTAGCAGCAGGGCAAAAAGTTGTAGTCGCAACATCAGGAACCACTATTTATCCATTAGAGGGAGAACCCTTTACCATTGGAAAAAGAAAGGTCCGTGGACAAGAATCTAATGGAATGATTTGTGCCGAAGATGAAATTGGTTTAGGAACTGATCATGATGGAATCATTGTTTTGCCTGAAGACGTTGAGGTAGGTAAACCTGTTAAAGAAATATTTGAAATCTACGATGATACTGTTTTTGAAATTGGACTCACTCCAAATCGTTCAGATGCTACTTGTCATATCGGTGTTGCCAAAGATTTATTGGCTGCATTAAAGCACAATAAAATGGTGGAGGATCTGAGTGTCCAAATGCCAGACTTTTCTGAATTTTTGGTGGATAATCAAAATTCACCCATAGAAATAGAGATTGAAGATGCTTCTGCCTGTCCACGATATGCTGGTGTTAGTATTTCAGGAATTGAGATTAAAGAGTCGCCAGATTGGATGAAAAACAAGTTGGAGGCCATCGGTGTTCGACCAATCAATAACATTGTAGATATCACAAATTTTGTACTACACGAAATGGGACAACCTCTGCATGCTTTTGATCTGGATGAAATAAAAGGCGGCAAAGTAATCGTCAAAAAGCTTGAGTCAGGAACTAAGTTTACAACCCTCGACGAAATAGAGCGAGAACTGTCTGATAAGGACTTGATGATTTGTAATACTGAAGCGCCCATGTGTATTGCAGGAGTTTTTGGAGGAATACAATCAGGAGTTAAAGATACTACACAGAATATTTTCTTAGAAAGTGCTTGTTTTGAGGCCATTGGCTTAAGAAAAACCTCTCAATACCACAACTTGAGAACAGATGCAGCAATGCGCTTTGAAAAAGGAGTTGATCCCAATGGTTGTGTAGATGCATTAAAAAGAGCAGCCCTATTAATCAAAGAATTGGCTGGCGGAAAAATATCCTCCAATATTGTTGATTTTTATCCTGAAAAAGTTGAAAAGCAAGAAGTGAAAGTGCGCTATTCACAAGTGAATCGTTTGGCTGGTGTTGAAATTTCTAAAGAAGCAGTTGATGCTATATTGGAAAACTTGGAAATGCAATGGACTAAAAAATCACCATCGGAAACGATAGTGAAAGTTCCTACCAATAAAGTGGACGTACTTCGAGAAATAGATGTGATAGAGGAAATTTTAAGAATATATGGCTTTAATAATATCCCAATACCAACAACGGTAGTTGGAGCTTTGTCTTATGAAGGAGACAGCGATAAAGGTTTTAAAGTCAAAAATATTGTAGCAGATTTTTTAAGTGATCGTGGTTACAATGAAATGATGAACAACTCGATTACGCAATCTGCTTACAACGAAAAAGTATTTCCTGAAGAAAACACTGTGAAAATACTTAACAGCTTAACGAGCGAACTGGATACAATGAGAAAAAATATGCTTTTCTCAGGTTTGGAGAGCATTGCCTATAATCAAAATCGAAAAAACAACAATTTGAAACTGTATGAATTTGGTACAGTTTACGAATTAGGAAAAGATACGGACTTTTTGGAAAATGAAAGACTGGCAATTTTCGTTACAGGTACTAAGACCGAAGAAAATTGGCAAGCTGCTGTTGCAAAGTCTAATTTTTATGATCTTAAAGAGATCGTCAATAACTTGATAAAAAGAATTGGCATTGAAGACATAAAAGCTACAGAACTTGAAAGCAATGCACATAGTTTTGGAATGACTTATAAATCAAAAGGACAAACGATTGCAGATTTCGGACTGTTAGATTCCAAATTAGTGAAAGGTTTTGATATTGACGGTGAAGTGTACAATGCTATTTTTAATTGGAATACAATTGAACGCATATTAAAAAACAAACGGACCACTTTTGTTCCTTTGCCTAAGTATCCATCTATAAAGAGAGATGTTGCCTTGATGTTGGATAAGAAAGTTGCTTTTGGTGAAATTGAAGCGATAGCTCGCAAAATTGGTAAAAAACTGCTTACTGAAATGAATCTTTTTGATGTTTATATGGATGATGATAAACTGGGAAAAGACAAAAAATCATACGCAGTAAGCTTCACTTTTTTGGATGATTCAAAAACATTAACAAAAAAAGAAGTTGACAAGGTTATGAGTAAAATGATATACCAATTTGAGCAAAACTTAGGAGCTGTGCAAAAATAATCCATAATTAATTGGTTATGTGAATCATTTTTTTTAGTAATTTGTTTATTATTATTACATTTATGTTGATATGAATCCATTGCAGCAAAAGATAAAGAGTATCAGTGACAGATTGTCCGTGGTGTTGAGCGATTATAATAATTTGCTTAAGGAAAATTGTGAGCTTAAAGAAACCATTGCAGGCTTACAAAAAGAATTGGGACAAGAAAAACGCAAAAACACCAATTTAGAGGGAAATTTACTTTTGTTGAAAAAAACAACAGGTAATAACTTAAGCAATAATGAAGAAGAAAGCTTAGATATTATGTTGGATCAATATCTACTTGAATTAGACAAGTGTATTGCAAGTTTAAATATGCAATAATTAATGAGTTGTTTAAAAGTAGCGTTTTAAGCAATTTCTATATATAATGAGGAATGTATGTTTTGTAGAAGTATAACTACTTTGTGGTTATTTGATTCATTAAATTAAATATTATCATCCAAATCAATTATAAATACATCTGATGGCGGACGAGGGAAATTTCATAAAAATAAATGTTTCTATTGTTGACAAAAGCTATGCTTTAACTGTCAAGGAAGAAGAAGAGGAGCTTGTTAAGAATGCCGCTTTATTGGTTAAAGAACGAGTAAGTAATTTAACCAAACAGTATCAGTCAGGTAATCAGAAAGATTATCAATCTATGGCACTCTTATTATTAGCAGTGGATTATTTGAAAATTTCACAAGAAAAAGGTCAGTTAGACGATACAGAAAGTTTATTAGAAGAAATGGATGAAAAATTAGCCACATTTTTTGAAGAAAAATAATAGCATAAGTCAAGCTCACATTTTTTTTGAGCAAAAACTTATTTTTAATATTTACACATCTGCAAAACATCTTACCAATAAATAACAACCACCTACTTTGTAATTGGTTGTAAGGTCTTTCCTCTGAAGCAGTTTTTACACAAAACATAGTGCTTATTTGATCATTATGTCTCTTGAGAATGAATTATAAATTTTAAAATCATAAAAATGGAATATTTATTTCCAGCATTAATAAGCCTTCTTGGTGCCGCTTTAGGGTTTTTCATGGGAAAAAACTTTGGAGAAAAAACAGTAGAGGTAAAGATAGAAAATGCAAAGTCTGAGGCTACACAAATTTTGGCTGGTGCTAAAATTGAAGCCGACTCTATTAAAAAAGAAGGAGAAATCGAAGCTAAAGAAAAGGCATTGAAAATGAAATCAGATGCCAATAATGAAATAAATAAAAAGCGAAAATCAGCTGAAGATTTTGACAGAAAATTGAAGCAAAGGGAAAACTCATTGAAACAAAATCTTAACAACTTTAAAAATAAGGAAAAAGAAGTTGATAAGATCAAAGTTAAAGCCAAGCAAGAATTAGATCTGGCTGCAAAGAAAGAAAAAGAGATAGAAACCCTTTCTAAAAAAATAAATTCCGAACAAGAAGAGTTAAAGAAAAAACGGAAGCAGTTTGAAAAAGAAGCTGAAAAAGGTAGGGCAGAACTGGCAACTAAATTAGAAAATGTTGCAGGGCTAACTGCGGAAGAAGCAAAGCAGCAACTCATTGAAACAATGTCTAAAAAGGCAGAGACTGATGCGATGGCCTATGTAAAAGAAAAGATGGATGAAGCCAAACAGACAGCCCTTAGAGAGTCTAAAAAAATAATCATTCAAACCATTCAAAGAACGGCGGCTGAGCAAGCTATCGAAAATGCTGTTACCGTTTTCAATCTGGAGTCGGACGATATTAAAGGGCAAATTATTGGAAGAGAGGGTAGAAATATTCGTGCTTTAGAGGCGGCCACAGGAATTGAGATCATTGTAGATGATACGCCTGAAGCAGTAATTATATCTGGATATGACCCGCTGCGTCGTGAGATAGCGAGGTTGTCATTGAAGAGGTTGGTGGCAGATGGAAGAATACATCCAGCAAGAATTGAAGAGATAGTAAATAAAACGAGGAAACAGCTCGAACAAGAAATTATTGAAATTGGCGAGAGAACCGTTATTGAATTAAATATTCACGGTTTACATCCACAATTAATTCGCTTGGTCGGTAAAATGAGGTTTAGATCTTCTTATGGTCAAAACTTGCTACAACACTCTAAAGAGACAGCTAGAATTTGCAGCATTATGGCTTCTGAATTAGGATTGACTAAAAAGTCGATTTTACTTGCAAAGCGTGCAGGCTTGTTACACGATATAGGAAAAGTAGCTGAGGAGTATGAAGAACTTTCTCACGCATTGGCAGGAATGAAGTTGGCTGAAAAATACAATGAGAAAGATTCCATTTGTAATGCAATTGGTGCCCATCACGATGAAATAGAAATGACTCATATGATCTCTCCAATTGTTCAGGCTTGTGATGCCATTTCGGGTTCTCGTCCTGGCGCCAGAAGAGAAATATTGGAATCTTATTTACAGAGAATTAGAGACTTAGAGGAATTGGCAGCAAACTATGAAGGCGTACAAAAAGCTTATGCTATACAGGCAGGTAGAGAATTGCGTGTGATTGTTGAAAGTGAAAAAGTTAATGATCAAAAAGTGGAGGATCTATCTTTTGAAATTTCTCAAAAAATTCAATCTGAAATGCAATATCCAGGTCAGATAAAAGTTACAGTTATTCGTGAAAAGCGTGCAATTAATTTTGCTAAGTGATAAGACCAATTTAAAAACCATCAAAATGTAATTCAAAGTTTTGAAAGTGAGTTTTTGTATGTTAATTTGATCCTATCACTTTTTAGACAACCAGTTTACTATTTAAAATAAATCTTTTTTCTGTAAAATGGAGTTGATAAATTTTAATGCTGGACCTTCTGTATTACCTACAGAAATCTTTCCAGAGTTAGCAGAAGCAGTGACAAACTATAAAGGTACAAATATGTCGCTGTTGGAAATATCTCATAGGTCTTCAACCTTTGTCGAAATAATTGAAGAGGCAAGGCAGTTGGTTAGAGAGCTTCTCAAATTGCCAGAACACTATGAAGTCTTGTTTTTGACAGGAGGTTCAACAACACAATTTGCATTGGTTCCTTATAATTTACTTCCCGTAGATGGAGTAGCTGGATATTTAGACACAGGCACTTGGTCCTCTAAAGCTATTGATGCTGCAACAGTGTTTGGCGACGTAGACATTTGTGGTAGTTCTGAACAAGACCAATATCGTTTTATTCCAAAAGACTATAAAATAGATCCAGAGTGGTCTTATCTTTATTTGACTTCCAATAATACAATATATGGCACGCAACTGCATCAAATGCCAGAAACAGATGGCGTTCCATTGGTGGTTGATATGTGTTCAGATATTTTTTCAAAGCCGATAAAAGATATTGAACGATATGGATTGATACATGCATCTGCCCAAAAAAACCTCGGTCCCGCAGGAACATCGTTGGTTATTGTAAATAAAAATATTTTAGGAAAAACAGGAAGAGACATTCCTGTTATTTTCGATTACCTCGAACATATAAAAAAGAAATCAGTACTAAACACACCTGCCGTTTTTGCTATTTATGGATGTTTGTTAACATTGAGATGGCTTAAAAAAAGAGGCTTAAACCGAATTGCAAAAGACAATGAGAAGAAAGCCAGTATGCTATATGCAGAGTTGGATAACAATCCTTTGTTTATCCCTAAAGTAAGAAACTCCGAAGATCGATCTATTATGAATGTTACATTCGATCTTGCCAAAGCTGGACACGAAAAAACTTTCGATGTCTTTTGTGAAAATCATGGAATCGTTGGGGTAAAAGGACATCGTTCGGTAGGTGGCTTTAGAGCTTCATTGTATAATGCAATGCCCGTCGAAGCTGTTGAAACTTTTGTAAAGATGCTCCAAGATTTTACTTGGAGGTTTGGTTAATTTTAATGAGTATACTTATTGAGTTAATATTTTAACATTTATTTTTTATGTGAAATAAATGCAATCTTTGCATCATAGGTTTCTGTTTCTTTGCTCAGCTTGTACTTGTATTTATTTGTATAGGAGTAATCTAGAGATAAACTAAAAATAAATTTGTTTTTGATCTTG
>JAHDGP010000105.1 GCA_020627525.1 Bacteroidota bacterium | reverse complement strand
AATTCCTATAAATGCCTCCCTTTTTTATGGCTTTCCACTAATATGTCATGCACTCTTTTCTTATTTGTTATAATGAAAGAAGCTAACTGCTTCTTTTCACTTGAAAGCATACCTCTCATCTCAAAATAAACCTGTCCTTTTATACCATCAATATTTATTGTTTCTGTTGAATGGATGGTCATGTATCCTTCAAACAATTTACCATTACTTGATTCATCAATAAATACCTCACTACTCAATATTGGTTTTTCCATATATTTATCTATTAATACAATTCAACACATTGTAACAAAACTACATTCATAGGTTAAAATAACGCCTAAATATTCTCCTCCAAAATAATCTCCTTCAATTTTCATTTGCCAATAAATTGAAACATCTTCATAGTTTGTAGAATACATTCCTTTCTCCTTTGGATATTCAAATTCCACAGTTGCGCTGTCTGTAAAATCTAATAACTCCTTTTTCTCAGAGGTATAAATTACTTCATTGTATATAGAATCAGTCGTCCCTGTCCTGTCTATAACTTTTTCAATTATTTCATAGTAAATAACTGGATGATTCAGTCTATAGTTATGGGCTTTTTTCAATTTACAAACGAATCCATCTTTCTTATCAAATGTTTTCATTGAAATATTAAATTGTTTACTTGCATAGCTCTTTATGATAGCCATTAAAAACGAAGTCAAAAAACCAACACACAATACTCCTAAACAAACAGTAGTTGCAGTAATTACAGGAACAAATAACAAATAGATTCCACCAAGTAAAATTGCTAGTAAAAAAATTATTAACTCGTTTGATTTAAGGTTAAAGTCGATTTTCGATTCTATAACTTTGTAATCACATTCTAGTTTTTCCACCTCAAAGTATTCCGAAAATCCAATCAAATTAGAAGCATTAAATTGACCTGACAAAAAACTCCCCACTTTTGAAAGAAGGCTCCTTTCCAGCTTTTCTACATCATTTGTATTCACTTCTAAAATCACCTTACAATTATATAAAAAACGTACATTTTTTCCAATGTAAGTATTTGTCTCATTTTCTATTTCAAAAGAAAAGGGAAACTTATATTGTTCTTCTTTATTTATTATCTTTTCATCACAAATATTGAACGATGTCAACATTGTTTTTTGTCCTTCCAAACTACCTCTAACCTCAAAATAAACACATCCATTAATACTATCAAGTTTTATAGTATCCGTGCAATGAACAGTAACATATCCATACCTAACATTATTATTGCTCAAATCATCAATAAATATTTCAGTCTTTAGTATTCCTTTTGACATTGATATTTCATGTATAAATAATTAATAATTCCTCTATAGTTATCTCCAAATTTCTTTATCAATTGCTTGGCTTCCAAATTAGTGAACTTCTCTTTTTCATCTAATGCACTCTTAGCCGCAAGGTTCAATCTTTTGTTTAATATTTCAGTCAATAAATTTGTATCTATACCTTTTAATTTTATTGAATGATAATCTTTACTTGCAATAATACATTCAAACCTTCTATTCCAATGTGTGGTGTAAATTACTTTCTGTTTAGCTTTAAACAGTTTTATTCTATCTACTAAATTTAAGTGATGAATGCTGTCCACAAACACAGTTGAGGAATCATTAATAAGTATATTTGAAAGAGTACTTTTAGCATCCAATCTAAATAACGGAAATTGGTCCATTTGTTTTTGCAGATAGAATAGATGAGTCGTTTTGCCCCTCCCCTGTTCTCCAATAAACTCAATGGCTAATGATTTTGAAGAGTTGATTTTTATTGCAATACCTTCTAAATCAATTTTAGGAACAATTATTTTTTCTAAATCCTCATTAAGTATTCCACCGAATGGATTAAAGTTGAATTGGGTTATTGATTGATGAATTGGCATTTTTGAAATTGGGGTTTTCATATATTAAAGTAACTATGTTTGGAAGATTATAATTCCAAAAACAGAACAATATAACAATTAATTAATATAGACTTTACATTATTTACTGAGAACTTTACATTCCTCTGTTACGCGGGAGATCCCGAGTTGTCGGACCACAGATATTTTCTGGCGCTTCGCTTAGAAAATTCTGGGATGACGGGCGATGAAAACCGCTTCCAAAACATTCAAATTATAACGGTCTTTTTTGAATTGTTTTCGCTCTCCGTCGCTGAGCTTTTCCCAGATTTTATCGCACAGCAAGTCAAAGTTATAGACATCCAGGTTTTTGCGGGGAATCATTGCTTTTATACCTTCTTTTATAGGCTTGGGTGTCCAGTTTTTGATTTTGGTTATGATGCCATCATTTGGTTTTTGATGGAGAATGCCTTCGTAATAAATATCGATTCCTAAGGGTTTGAAGACTTTTTCATCTATGAAATTTTTGTAAAATAGTTTGTCTCGTTTTTGATCTATCGGCACTTCATTCATCCAAAAGTCGAAATAGCTTTTATTGCAAAAAGGTAAGGACCAATTGAGTCTCGCAAATTCAAAGGCGCGCATTCCATTTACTTGGTATTTTGAAATACGATGATCAAATCCCCAATAATTGAGGGCTGCTAAAAAAGTCTCTTTTGAGTTTATTACAAATTTATTAAAATATTGGTTTAGCTGCTCTTTTAA
The DNA here is from genome assembly GCA_020627525.1 of Bacteroidota bacterium. GTDB lineage: Bacteria > Bacteroidota > Bacteroidia > Chitinophagales > UBA2359 > JAHDGP01. The sequence continues at coordinate 8,978 of JAHDGP010000105.1, read as the reverse complement.
AAATTCTTGATTCAACTCTAACGATTCTGAAAGAAAGAACTTTTTATTATTTCTAATATAAAAAATCAAACCTTCTGTAGAAATATCAATATCTTTCCAGGCTATGTCTGAAGGCAGCCAACTACCTGCTAACACATCGGCACCAAAACCTGAAACGATCAGATCGTTTTCTCCCCAGTTGAATCTATTTTTTAAGACTTGCAACGCTAAAAAATCTTGTTCGTACGGCAAAGAGCAAGCATTGTAGGCATAATCTGAATATTTTTTATATTTATCTGAAAAATAAAAATCCAATACCTCTTCGTCGAAAGGAATGAACTGCCAACCCACCTCTAATCTTTTACAAACTTTGGCAGCTATTTGTTCTTCAAAGCTTCCTTTTTGTCCATAGGTAAAACAACGAATATTTTGATGACCCGCTTCCTTTAACTTTGCTAATATCAATCTAGAATCCAAACCGCCTGATAAGGGAATTAAAATTTGATTGCCCTTATACTTTTGATAAATATTTTCAAAAACAGCTGCTAACACTGTTTCAAACTTTTGCTCCAATTCTAATAAAGTTGCTTTTTCTGAAATTCTATCATTTTTCTTAATATGATATGATTCAATTTCTAATGTATTATTGGAAAACGACAAAATTGATCCACTTTGCAAACGCTTAGATTCTGAATTTAAAATATTTTCATTAAACGTAAAGCCCGAAGAAATAAATTGATCTCGCTCTGCTACTGTCAAGTATTTTCCATTGCTCATTTTGAGGGGATCATCTGAAACCTCAAAAAATTTATCCTTCAAAAGATAAAAAAGTGGAAAGCTTGAAACACAATCATTAACTGCAAAGAGTTGTTCATTTTTATAAAATACAAAAGCAAAATGACCATTAAGGTTATTGACGATTTCTTTAAAATTACATATTGAAAAACCTGATAATATTAATTCCGTAAAATCCAAAATGGACAGGTATTTGTTCTGATAAATAGGATTGCCTCTCAAGTAAAATTCTTCTTGAGGATGTTTAGTCCATTTGTAAACTAATTGATCTTTTAAGCTTATTTTAACGTCTTTCAATATAAAACTGAAATTTTTAGAATAATTTTAACAAAACCCAAAATTAAGTCTGTCTAACTTTGTTTCCTAATGCAACAAGCCCATTCTTTCAATTTGTTTTTAAAAAGTATCATTGAAATACTACGAAAGTGGTTTCGAAACAGATACCTTTTGATTTTCAAGAAAAAATACACTGTCCTAGCAGGACATTGGCAATTTTTTTTTCCACAGAAGATCCCAAAACGCCAAAGTCTAAATAGTGGTTTGGGTATTTTCGCAATTGTGATCACAATATTAAGCTTTATTATGGGTTTTTCTGCTTGTAATCCGCCCGATCCTGAAAAACAATTGCTGGGAAAGTGGATTGGTTATTATAGACATAACATTTTCGCACAACCATTTCCCATTGTTTTGACATTTAGAGAGGATGGAACCGCTTCTCAATTTGATGCCGAAAACGGGGCTTGTGATGTGCAATGGGATTGGATGCAAGATGTGTTAAGGGTTGATACGACTGATTATTATGTTTCAAAAATTTCAGAGACATTCCTAGAGGTAAAAGTTGACGAACGCAAATATGTTTTTAAAAAAATTATTGAAAACGCCCATTCAAAATTTCCTCTTGAAAAACAGTTTGACCTTATCTTTAATAATTATTGGTCAACAAGAGACGAATATATTTATGACAATGATTTGGGAGTTATTGAAAAATGCTTCTTTAGGAAAAACATATTATACAAAGAAAAAAAGCACTATCTAGGGAGAGACTCCATTTTTACCAATCAGGAATGTGAACGTATGACTATTATGCAAAATGATGATCAACTTTACTTTTCCCAAAGTGATTTATTTAAGGGCTATGATACTACCTTCTACAATATAATGCCAATTACGTTTGAAGACGAAAACAACTTTGTCGTTACACAGTACAAGCAAAAAAAAGCATTTACTAAAAGATATTCGAAATCTACAAAATTTGAAATTCAAGATTCAATTTTTTATAAATGTAAAGAGACTTATATTCAACCTTATTTTTCTACTGATTTAAAATACAATAATGACAAGCCAGCAATTCGCAAACACTTTCAGGACATTATAAATAAACAATATGCAGCAACAGACAACGGTTATATTGGCGTTTTGTTTGTTGTTAATTGTGAGGGGAAAATAGGAGACTTTGAACTTCAGTTATCAGACTTTGAATTCCGTAAAACAGATTTCAGTATAGAACTCGTCAGAGATCTTTTAGAAAAGTTTCAAACGCTTGATGACTGGAAAATTGGAAGAAAACACGATGACAAAACTAAAAAAGTAGATAGTCGAAAATATTTGATGTTTAAATTTGAAAAAGGAAAATTTGTTGATTTATTACCTTGATACCTGTTAAGAAAATATTAGCTTTATTTTGCATTTATGGCTTATTTGCAATGCTCACTCAATCGTCTAAAACGATTGACGAATTCAAATATCTTAATTTGTTATCGGCGGACAAGAGTTTGGATGTAGAAAGTTATGAAGATGAAAATCAAAGGCTTTCCAACTCAGGCAGAGGCTTGGTATATTTTGGTGAAATAGAATTCGGCAATTACATAATGGACAGCGCTGCCATAAATTATAACAGTGGCAGAAATTATCAGGCTGCTGCCTCTACAAACTTTGCTTTGGGACGCTACAGAAATGCAATGAAATACATAGATAAGGCAATTGAAAATGGAAATAATTACTCCATTGGCTACAAAGCTTGGTTGCTAATGTCAAACTTAAAAGAGTACGACGAAGCTGTTGTCTTATTGGATTCACTGGAGGCTGTCGATGGAAAACCAAACGTTGCCTATGCAATGAGCACCACTTTGTTAAAAGGCATAGCGAAAAGAAAAGCTGGCAAATTTGAGGAATCGTTGAAAGAGTTTGATGAATACATTGCCACAACAGCTGAGGACAATCCTTTAAAAATTGATGATTACGTTTATTGGTATAAAGGCTTGACTTATCACGAAATGGGCGACCTTGAAAAAGCAATCGAAGAGTTTGATCTTTTTCTTGAAAAGTTCCAAAATGGACCAGAGGCACACTACTCCAAAGGCAATGTATTCCTCCAACAAAATAAGATCAAGGAAGCCTGCGAGTGCTACAAAACAGCTCGTGAAAAAATTAGACTCGGTTATTTACGTGGCTTTATATGGCACGAAATTCCCGATCAAGTTTACAAGGCCGATGTTGTTGAGAAACTGGAGAAGCATTGTCATTTCGACTCCGCTCAATGACCGCATTTCGACTCCGCTCAATGACCGCATTTCGGCTCCGCTCAATGACCGCATTTCGGCTTTGTCAGGGAATCATTTCGACTTCGCTCAATGACCGAACGTTTGGTCGCTTACTTGTACAGAACACTCAGACGCTGACAGAACATTCGGATGCTGACAGAACATTCGGGCGCTGACAGAACATTCGGGCGCTGAGCGGAGCCGAAGCGTCGCTCAGACTAAACCTAATCCATCTCTATCTTTCCTTTTTTGGTAATCTCAAAGTTTTCTTTGGAAATTGACTTTAAATTTTCAGGAGAAGTATAAGATTTTTTTATTGTAATCAAATCTTCTAAATTGAATAAATAGGCTTCCCAAACATTTACTTCGGCACCTTCATATTTGATTTTAGCAATTTCTTTTTTGTCTATAAACTTGCCTTTTGTATCAAATATTACCAAAAAGTAGATCAACTCTTGCTTTTCAGCTGACAGTATTTTTTCAGAATAGATAAAAGTATTGTATGTGGGAGAAAGATTGGTTTTGGAAATGAAAGAGATCTGCGAACAAGAATCCACATTGACATAACCTCCACAACGCTTGTAAACCTTTTCTTTTTCCGATTCTGTTAAAATGTACTCATAAAAGATTGGGTCCATCAACTTGTGATCTTCTGGATTTTCTATTTGATGAGACATAAAATTTTCATCAATAACAACTGGAACAGTCTCATTTTTGAAGTTTGACGAAAATTTATTGAAAATTAATTGGCTATTCGCTATGATACTACAGCACATAAAAGCTGCAAAAACTGTAAGTAATTTAAATTTCATATAGGTAGTTGGATTTATCCTTTTTTCTCTAGTGATAAAACTAAGTGCTTGATTACTTTTGTTCAAGTACTTAGCATATCATTCTAATGGTTTGAATTTTCAACTATATAGCAAAAACAATGCCCATCTAATTTAAAATCAGAATATTAATGAAGTTTCAATTCATTCTTTAAGAACATATATAATTCTGTCCTAATTAGAGCAGGTTATTTATGCGGAGTGAAACTCCTAAAAATAAACAGAAGTCAAGTAAAAAACTAAAATTAACCATTTGCAAAGGAAGTCATCACTTCACTTATTCAATTTTTTAAAAAATATATTTATCTTATAAATTTTAGGCTTTCCTTTCTTCCAAAATTATCTTCAATTGATAATATATAAAGACCTTTAGTGACTAGGTTATTAAAATTTAAGTGGAATACATTGTATTGGTTTTCCAAAGCAAAAAAGGATTGTTGTGCCAGTAGCCTACCGTTATTACTCAATAATTCAACCTTTATTTTACCAGTTTTGTCTGTGTAATATTTCAGTTTGTCGTTATTTAACTGGCTAGGATAATCAGATTTATCTGATATATTAAAAATCCCTGCTGGCAAATCTGAACCATTTATTATTTTGTAAGCTAAAGCAAAATCTGGAATTCCATTGCCCATTTCATAATTAGGCATACTAGCTAAGTGAGCACTTTCAATAATTGCCTGCTTAATTTCTTCTGGAGTCTTATCCAAATTGCTTTGCCATAAACAAGTAGCCAAACCTGCTAGGATTGGTGCAGCGTAAGATGTTCCATTTCCCCCATCTCTTACTGTTCCTACATTATTTAAATAAATGACATTGAAGCCTGGAGCAACAACATCAGGTTTGATTCTTGAATCTGCTGTTGGTCCTTGTGAAGAAGAAGTATACATACTTGAGTCGGGCTGCACGCCGCCAATCGTAAATGCACCAGGTGCATCGCCTGGCGATGTTATGATTCCCCAATCAGAATTGCCTTCATTTCCTGCACTTGTAATCACCAACATCCCTTTGCTTGCAGCAACATTAGAGGCTTTTGCAATAATCGTAGTTTGACCATCCATTTCCTCTGGTGTATAGTCATAAGCCGTTCCGTCGAAATCGGAGTAGCCTAAAGAAGTGTTGGTAACATCTGCGCCACAACTATCAGCAAACTCTGCTGCAACCACCCAGTTTACCTCTTCAATTCTATGCTCGCCTGGAGCTTCTGAAATCAAAAAGATGTAGTCTGCCAAAGGAGCGGTTCCCACAAATTCACCAGGTAGGTTAGCCGCGCAAGTTGAAACTATTTTGGTACCGTGCGAAGAGTTGTTATTGAATACATCATTGTCTAGCTCAACAAAATCTTTGTGTGCCAGCAAACGATTGTCCTCAAACAAAGATTGGTAAGCTCTCAATGTATCCACGTGGGGAAAGCCATTGTCGATTACCGCTATCAACATTCCTTGACCTTTAAATTCATTTTCATGAAGCCCTAGCCCATTCATAAAATCCAACTGCTCCCAATAGTCTTTGAATTCGCCTCCCATTTCATTTTCTTCGGCTTCATCTTCAAACTTATCATTGTAAAATGGTCGATCGTCCGAACCTTCAACAATAACCTGTGAAAGCAAAACAGTATCACTTACAAATGTCAATTCATCAATTCCTGCTAAAAAAGTTTTTGTAGTATCTTCAAACTGAATTGCGACTGCATTGAACCATTTTGAAGAATGCAAAATCTTAATGCCTTCTTTCCAGTTCTTTAGATCGTTTATATAATTACTATTTACTGGTAAATCTTCTTCCTCCACAGGAATATTGTATCTTTCTCGTCTGTCAATTGCTCTTTGTGATAAAAATTCTGAAGGATTGAATACAGAAAATTCTGAATTATTTTTATCAGAAAATTTCACCCAATATTTATATTCAATTTTTGTTTTTTGTGCAGATAAATTGCAGCAAAGGACAAAAAGAAAAGTAAAAATAATACCTATACAAATCCTCATAATTTTTTAATATTAATATTCAAGTAATGTTTTAGTAACCATATATCCAGAATTGGCTCTACCTGGCCAAGGGTCACCTTCCAATTCTGTTAACGTTGAACTAATTTGAGCAAGATTCATCAATTGAGCATAAACCAATCCAACATCTTTCGCATATACTTCTATCGAATATATTTTCTTCGAAATATCTGGAGGATTGAACTCCAAATCCGAATCATAGTGAAAAACAGTTATTGTATTTTCAAAAGTTTCGCCATTGGGTATAGTAAACGGTTCTCCTATATTTTGATATTCATATTCCCATCCTTCGTAAAATTCAAAATCTTCATTTGAAGTTTCTATCTGATCATTCCCTAACCAAGTTGTTGAAGTATTCACAGGAAACAGCATTTTAACAAAACGTAAATTTTCCTCCACTCGCTCAACCGACGATTCATTCATTACAGCATACCAAGTTTTTGGACTTACAGAGGTCCAAGATTGGTTAAAGTTTGTTCTTTCTGATAAATGAATGTGGTATCTGTCTCTTCCTTGTAAATCTGTATCTTTTTTTACAATTTCTTCTCTAATTTGGCTTGTTTCTCTATAAACAGTATCATTAAATTTACTATAAATAACAGAATCTACTTGGTAAACAGCCGTCTTTCCAATCGAAATTGGAAAGTATTCATAACCATAATCAACTTCAAAATCTTCCGTCTTATCAGAACAAGAATAAATGGTTAAAATAGAAAGCACCAAAAGTGCAAAAACAAATAAGTTTTTCATAAATAATATTTTGTATTTTCTGGGGATCGAAAAATATTAATTTCCAATTCCTATAACAAACGACTTTTATGGTAAAATGATTGTGTTAAAATTAACTTAATTGTTAAGAAGGCGTATTTAGTTCAAAACTGGATTCTATCCATCCTCCACCAATAACGTCGTCACCTTCGTAGAAAACGGCTGACTGACCAGGAGCAATTGCAGATACATTTCTAACAAACTCAACCCGCATTTGATCGCCGTTTTTAAAAAGTCTAGCTGGTGCTCCCTCATCTAAATAACGAATTTTTGTAACTGAATCCAATCCCTCTTCAGGAATTGAAGCGTATTTTACCAAATTCAACCCTTTAACATACATTCCATTTCGATCCAATTCATCAACTTCTCCAATACAAACAGTGTTTGTTTCTGGATTGATTTCTGTTACATAGATTGGTTTACCCATAGCTATACCCAAGCCGCGTCTTTGCCCTACTGTGTAAAACGGATACCCTTTGTGTTTGCCAACGACGGTTCCATCAGATAATACAAAATCTCCACCTGCAACCTTATCTTCTAGTCCGTCGATTCTTCTCTTTAAAAATCCACGATAGTCATTATCAGGTACAAAACAGATTTCATAACTCTCCGCTTTTTTTGATAAGGCTTCATACCCCATATCAAAGGCCATTTGTCTTATTTCGGATTTATGAAATCCACCAATTGGAAATTTATTTCTCTCTAAATTTTCTTGAGACAAACCCCATAGCACATAAGATTGATCTTTTGACAAATCTTTACCTTTGTAAATAACCCAACGGTCGTTTTCTTTCCTCGTTTGTGCATAATGTCCTGTAGCAATAAACTCACAATCTAAGGCATCAGCACGCTTTAACAATGCATTCCATTTTATGTGGGTGTTGCACATCACACAAGGATTGGGTGTTCTTCCAGCAATGTACTCCTCTACGAAATAATCAATAACGGAGTCTCCAAATTCTTCCCGAATGTCAATAATAAAGTGATGGAAACCAAAGTCTACCGTCTCTTGAATCATTGATAGAATCCAAACTTCAACTACCTGTTTCCTTTTTGGAGCCGCCAGAAGAGGCATAATCCCAAGTTTTCATTGTAATTCCAATCACTTCATATCCTTCTTCGTGGAGCATTGCAGCGGCAACTGTGCTATCAATTCCACCACTCATTGCCACCAATATTTTACCGTGTTTACTCATCTTTGATGATTTTTAATGTTGATTTGTTTAGGTGCTTAAACATAAATAGCTTAACGGTCCCTATAGTAATCCGCATCCCAGCTATGCTTGACTTTTTTTGCAAATCGAATAAAATACCTATTTTGATTTACTCTATTACTTATGTCCAAGTACTTTAATCATTCTAAACTCAAACAAATTCGATGCAAAAGTACGCATTTTCTGGCAACCTCAACAGTTGTTACAACATCAAAGTATGGAGATTAGTTTTGAGAGACAAAATCAGCATTTTGCCGTTCAATTATCGCTATTGACTTTTTGAACATTTTATTAGAGTGCACAACGTACAAATCAGCTATAAAAATTACCGTCATTTGCATTACTACGATTTTTATCGTACATTTGTACGAGAGAAATCGTAGTAATATGAAAAATAAAAAATTAAACGCTGCCCCAACAGCATCTGAACTTTCAATTCTTCAACTTTTGTGGAACAACGGTCCCCTATCTGTCAAAGATGTTCATGAAGCCTTGAGTCATAAAAAACCCGTTGTTTATACAACGGTTTTGAAAACGATGCAAGTGATGATGGAGCGAGGAATGCTTGATCGCACTTCAGAGGGGCGTAAACACATATATCACGCAGTGATCGCTCAAACAGCAACTCAAAACAAACTACTAGATTCCTTTTTAGATAAAACTTTTGGTGGCTCTGCAAAGAAACTTGTAATGAGAGCACTTGGTCAGCATACGCCCGATGCCGAGGAATTAGAAGAACTCAAAGCTTATATTGATTCATTGGAAAACAAGAAAAATTCTAAGAAATGATTGATTATATTTTGAATCCACAATCAGTAGAAGCATTGGGCTGGACTTTGCTTCATAGCC
>JAHDGP010000104.1:3993-11611 GCA_020627525.1 Bacteroidota bacterium | reverse complement strand
TAATCGGACATTTAATCCTTTGTCATCAATATCATTTTCACCTGATTTATTTTCTACTTTATCATTTTCAAATAAATTAGCCTGATCAGAAAATTCTTTCAAATGCTTTCTAACAGTTATAAATCTTTCATTTTGGAAGTAAGATTTATACACTTGCAAAATTTCCAATTCATTTTGTAATGCTGAATTTGTTTTCAGTTCTTTTTCAAATTTTTCCGTCTCTTCCTCATTTAATTCTCCATCAACATATTTGAATAATAAGTCTTCTAAAGATGCATTTAACATATCAAAATATTTATTTTTAGCAGTTTCATAGTGTGGGTGTTCTTTCACTTTTTTTTTGATTTTTTTTAAGCATCTTTCTCTTCTCTTTCTTGCATTTTCTATTGTTTTAAGATCGGGCATTTTATTTAGAATCTCAATATATTTTTTGCCTCCATACTTCAATTTCAATAAACTTTTACAAGTTTCATCCATACTATCTAAATTAGTTTCTAATATTTTTAGAATATCTAACTCTCTGATAGCTTGATCGATTTCACAAAAAAATTTATCTTCATTCCAATCTGCTGGATGCTCATCATGTAATTCCGATTCGTACCCTTTTGTGACACTTTTGCTCCTCTTAATATTTTTAAACCAGAGATTTTGTGAAATTCCCCACAAGTAATAATGCAAGGAGCAGCTCAGTTTAAAATCATGTTTAAGAGCATTTACAAAGAGTACCATATATGCTTCATTAAAAACATCTTTAGCATCCTCATTATTCACAGCTCCATATTTTCTGAGCAATCCAATTATCGGTGGTATGTGATCATTGTATAATACTCTTTGGGCATTTTTTTGTTCCTTTCCATTTATTTCACCATCTATAAATGCAGGCTTAATATATTTATAGTAATCTGAATGCATTTGTGAAGTTGTTTTAATTAGTAAGATTTCAAATATAAACAATATCTTATAAAATCAAAAAAAGTATTTTCAAACAAATATTATTTCAAAAAAAATTATAAAAACCTCATGAAAAAGTGTCACGAAACTTAAACAAGTGGTATTTACAGATAAATTCGATTCGGTTGCAATTTATCGAATTAGCAAATTATTATGCAAAGGCTATTTAGATATAAATTAATTCAAACATTAATACTGTTGTTTAAAATTTAATTTTAGTAATGATGCAATATTGAAAAAAATATACTTATATTTGGAATGTGTATAATCAAGTTTTATTTATTTTTGACATTTCATTTTACTTTCTCAGTAAATAAAATTGATTAAAAGCGCCAGTTATTAATGCCAAGTTTTATACTCACTTTGTATCTGATTCTCAGTTCATTTTATAGATGTGCTATGCAATCTGGTAAACAAGTGAGTTACATTTAAATTTTAAACAAAACATAAAACACTAAGCATCAAAAATATACACACTTTTACACTACTTCCCAAACTACAATGAAATATAAATCAGATTATTTAAAAGCAACTAAGACTAACCGTATTCCGATATAAAAAAACAAAAACTCAAAACAGAGTAAAATTGCAGTAACTGCACTAAAGATTATTTTAAATTAAATGAATTAAAAATTAAAAAATTGCTCTTTTAACAGGCTTTACAATGCAATTATCTCACTATGTTTTGATATAAATAAGGCATCAATCCTTCTGTTTTAGCGAAACAAGTTCTTTAAAAATGAACTATTCAAAAATTAAAGGATGAAACTAAATCAGCTTTAAGTTTATATGTGTTTTGCTAATTTTTCACAAAACTAGCTTGTTTGAAATCCTTTTTCTTTGACAATCAAAGTATGTTATTTCAACAATTATTGATCCAGTATAAATTTAATAATTATGAAAACTAAGAATTGCAAATCACTGTGTTTAGTAATATTAAAATGTATTATCGGTATTTTATTTATAATACCATCAACAATCACAAATGCACAAGTAATCTCTGGCTGTACAAACCCAATAGCTTGTAATTATAACGCGCTTGCAGAAATTGATGATCAATCTTGCATTTTGCCAGATGGCTGTACAGATCCCTTTGCGTGTAACTATAATCCTGAGGCCAGTTGTGATGATCAATCTTGCATTTTGCCAGATGGATGTACAGATCCCTTTGCGTGTAACTATAATCCTGAGGCCAGTTGTGATGATGATTCTTGTGATTATGGGGAATTTAGTTGCCAATTTCCTTGTTCAACAGTTTTCGGCTGTACAGATCCTTTAGCATGTAATTACAACCCAGATTCAAATTGTAATGATGGGTCTTGTGAGTATTTAAATTGTACAATAGACTTAGAATTGTTCAAAAGTGCTGACGTGGATGAAGCCCCTATTGGCACTACGTTTTCATATACAATTACGGTCATTAATCAAGGTCCAAGCAGTGCAACTAGTGTAGTTGTAAATGAAATTCTCCCATTAGAAGTCCAATATATAAGCGACTTTACAAGTACAGGAAACTATTTAGAATCTATTGGATTATGGAATATTGATTCAATACCTGCTGGTGAATCTGAGACATTAGAAATTATTGTAGAGGCAGTCCAAACTAGTAATTTTTTCGTAATCAATACAGCAGAGATCGTCGCTGTTGATCAACAAGACATTGATTCTACACCAAACAATAATAATATAGAAGAGGATGATCAAAGTAGGGCTGCGATTATTATTGATGAACGCTTAGGTTGCACTAATCCGATTGCTTGTAATTATGATGCACTTGCTACAAATGATGATGGTTCTTGTGTTTTGCCAGATGGCTGTACCGACCCAACTGCTTGTAATTATGATCAAAGTGCGGATTGCGATGATGGTTCTTGTTTGCAAACTCCAATTTGTAATACAGATATTTGTAATGGAGATATAGAAGAGCTAAACCCTTTTGATCCTTGTATATGCATTTCTTCGATTGTTCAAGTTTTGGGCTGCACAAATCCAGCCGCACTAAATTACAATCCTACAGCGAATTGCGATGATGGTTCTTGTTGTTTACCACAAAATGAATGTTTATTGGGAACAATAGCTGGTTTGGTATTTTTAGATGAAAACGGAAATGGAGTTTATGAACAAACAGAATCAGGAATATCCAATATTTTAGTGGAGTTGATTGATTCAGGTGAAACAATAGAAAGCACAATTTCTAATGAAAATGGAGAATATCAATTTATTGCTATTTTACCAGGGCTATACACAGTATCAGTTGGTACTGGACCAGCAGGAAGTATTCTTACAAACCCTGAGAGTTACACAATTGATTTACCAGAAGGAACATTTGCATACTATTCTGGTTTTGGTTTTAGTCCAGCATTAACAGGTTGTACTGATCAATCGGCTTGTAACTTTGATCCATTAGCTGAGTTTGATGATGAATCTTGTTTTTATGGTTTTCAATCTTGTCCTGATCCTTGCAATACCACATTTGGTTGCACAAATATAAATGCTTGCAACTATGATTCAAATGCAAATTGTGATGATCAATCCTGCATTCAGGGCAACTTGGAAATTAGTGTAAATGATATTCCTGAAATCATTTGCTTGGGAGAATCTGTTGCTTTGACTGCAAACGTTGAAAATGGCACTCCTGAATATTCATTTGAATGGACGATTGATGGTCAAGTAATTTCAAACGAACAAAGTATAAATCCAAGTCCAGATACAACCACTATTTATAATGTGAAAGTAACTGATGCCATTGGCTGTGAAAAAGATACTACTATAGAAGTTTTTGTTAATCCGTTTGATGTCTATATTGGAGGCACCAGTTCTGTAGCTTGTGAAAATGAAACTGTTGAAATTGAAGCATTCCCAGTATCTGGTGTACCACCATTTACTTATGAGTGGGAAATAGAAGATGAAGCGCAAAGGAATAACAAAAAAATAACGGTTAACCTAACTGAGACTACCGTTTTTATGGTTACAGTACGTGACTCAACAGGTTGCCCAATAAAGAAATCGAAAAAAGTACTTCTTACCAATTCTGGTTTTTATTCTGTTCCAACCAATGAATTATTAATCAAACTTTCTGCAGGTGAATCTATACCTGAGATTTTAGAAAAACTAAACGATGACCTTAGAGATGATATAAAACGTATTTTACAAGAGAAAGTAGACTATATTCGTGCAAATCCAGATCCTTCTTTTGAAATTTCTGAAGATTCGATAAATGCAATATTAGCAGATACAATTATTACTGCAAACGACACTTGTGATTGTGATGGACTGATTTTAGTAAGGTTTCCCCAAATTGAAAAGGGACAAACGAATACTGAAGTTGATATTGAAGCTTTAAAAGACAGTGGCGGAATTAGTCTTGGTCCCAAAGAAAATGTTAATGTCAATTATGAATTTTGTTACTGCGAACCCATTGACACTACCGAAAGAAATAATATCTGTTCTTTAGTAAATGCAGATGACCCAATTCTAAATAAAATTGTTGTAGGGCAAATTGACACTGGTATAGACCTTCCACCTGATATAGAATTTATTGAAAAGTCTTATAAATGTGAGGATGGAAATACTGTCTTGGAAGGGAGTACGGTTTCTGGTATAGATAGATTTCAAAATTCTATGCCTTTACAAGATAGTCTAGGTCACGGAGATCACATTGCTAACATTATTTCAAGCCACCCCTTAGATCAAATAAAGCTCTTTTCAGCTAAAATTATAGACAGAGGATGTTCTGAAAATTCAAGTCTTTTTGACGCTATCTGTTCAATAGAAAAAATGAAAGACTACAATGATTTTATGGAAAGTATAGATAATGATTCTGACAAAATCCGTGTATTAAATATAAGCATGGGGTATTATGGAAGTGAAAGTCATATTTTAAAAATGGCAATCGAAAATATCGGAGGTACAGGTACAATTGTAGTGTGCTCAGCTGGAAATGAAGGAGTAGATTTAGATGAAGATCAAGACACACTTTTCATTTATAAAACAGAAGGTGGTAGAAAAACAACAACCTATCCAGTATTTACAAATCATTATCCTTCAGAATTTGAATCTTCAAATATAATTGTTGTAGCAGCGTGGGATTATTTGGGAGATTCGTTAACTGATTTTTCGAATAAGGGAAAAATAAGTGTAGATATTGTTGCTCCTGGATTTAGAATTAAAAGCAAGATTCCTTATTTTCTTGATACTATAGCAGTAGATGATTATGAGGTCCAAGATGGTTATGGTGTCAAAAGCGGAACTTCTATGTCAGCAGCCTTTATAACCAGATGGGTAGCACGAATGTTATCCGAAAATCCAGCTATGTCTGTTGATCAAGTTTTAGACGAAATTAAGTCTCAATCCGAATATAGACCAGATTTAGCACTAATTACAAGCATTGGCAGATGTCCATCATTTATAACAGAAAAGTTAGTTTGTTCTTCCAGTCATATTAAAGGTTTTGCTTGGATGGATCAAGATTTAAATGGCATTTTTGATTCAACCGAAGTTGGGCTAGATAGCATTGAAATTACATTGACATTGCCAAACAACGCTACATTTACTACTTATACAGCTGGAGATGGTTATTTCGGATTTTTCGATTTGGAAGACGACGTATATACTATAAGAGTGGGCGAAGGTCCTGAAAATACTTACTTAGCTACTGAGGATCGTTTTGAAATAGATATTCCAACAGATGATGAAAAACACTATAACTTTGGATTTGCTCAACAAACCAGATTGGATTGTCACGACCTTAGTTTGATTAACGAATTTCCGTGGTTGGAAAATATTATAGACATTAACAATTGTAAAGGCACTATAATTAATCAATATTCTTCTGATAAATCTCAGTTTTTAGAAATTGTTGAAAACGGAAGTAACTTATTCTATAGAGAAGATGATTCATTCTATTGCCAAAGTAATTACGAATTTTCTTGCATTGAATTTTATTCTTTAAAAGGTCCTATTAAAACTTGGGAATGTTGTGAAAACGAACGAGATACCTGTAATGCACTTATAGATTATCCGTGGATTATCAATGCCATAGATATTGAAAATTGCGTGAACGGCTTTGTTAGAGTTTATGATTTTGAAACACATTCTTATGTATTCATTTCAAACAACAATGAATCAGAATTGTATTATTCGGATGGAGCATTAATTTGTATTGCTGGCGGAGCCAATGAACTGCACAGTTATGGTCTTTATAAAGAAGACATTTCAATTGAATGTAATTGTGGAAGCATTGTTTCAACAATTGGAAGTTTAGATGGTTTGTTTGAAAAATATTTCTGGTTAACAGATATACTCAATCCTTTTAATTGTGGCAATGAACTATTGGTAGAATATTTTCAAGAAGGGGCTTATTACATTTTCCATTCAAACAATTTTGGCAGTTACCTCTACAATGAAGGTGGAATACTATTATGTTCTGATAATAATAATTATTCATGTTTAGAGCAATTTGACCTTACAAATGATATTAATTCCTGGAGTTGTTTTTCTAATAGACTTTATAACAATAATGATTTTTTAGATTTAAATTACTCTATTTTTCCAAATCCTAATAATGGGAACTTTGATGTTGTAATTCCAGAGAAAGCAAAAGGCACCCAGCATATCAAAGTCTATAACTCAACTGGTAAATTGATAAAAATCAAAACTGTCGAACAGGACGAACAGATTGTAAATATTTCATTCAACTTAAACAACATTCCTGATGGAGTTTATTTTATAGAATTTGCAAATAATTACAGAAAAGTAGTCAAGCGATTTGTAAAATATTAAAATTAATAGAACATTATGAAAAGAAAATATTTGTTTAACATTGGAGTATTTCTGTTTTTTAGTGTTAATCTATTTGCCGTTAATGATACTGATTCATTAAAACTGGTTTGCCATAATTTAATAGAGGAAGGACGGCTTAAGATAGATAGTTTAAAAAATTTTGAAGGAGGAATTAAATGTTTTTCCGATGCTATTGATATTTTAAACATTCTGGATGTAGATAAATTAAATCAAGAAGAAAGAAAGGACTTATCACGTTGTTTTTATAACAGAGCGCATTATTGCAAAGAGAGAAATCTTAAATTATCCCGATCAATTGAAGATTTAAAACATGAAATTAAAATCATTAATGATCCGTCCGCTGCATCACTTGGTGGCACTTATAATTTATTAGCCAACATATATGAAATGATGGGAGATTATGATATGGCTGAAAACAGTTACAAACATTCTCTGTCTATCTTAGAAAAATATAATGCCGAAGAAGCAGTATTGCTTATTAAGGGAAATCTTGCTGTAACTCATTTTAAAAAGAATGAATTTGAAAAAGCATTGTGTCTTTTAGAGGATAATATTTCATCTGTTAATAATGACTACATTAAAAAACATTACTTAGATAATTTAGCTCAAATTTATGATGAAACAAACGATCTTGAAGCAGCTTTGGAAAGTTATGAAAATGCACTAAAGTATACAAATGATACAATATACATTGCCCGTATTAAAACCAATATGGGCATAACGCTTGGCAAGCTGAAACAATATGATCTTGGATTTGAACAACTTAAAGAGGCATACATTTTAAACAAAAATTTTTACAAAGAAGACTTCAATGTAAAGTACGCCCTCTACTATACAAATAGAGGAGATCTTTTCAGGGATTTAA
>JAHDGP010000104.1:1313-3983 GCA_020627525.1 Bacteroidota bacterium | reverse complement strand
GGATTTAAATCAATTGGATTCAGCTTTGGTTAATCACAACCTTGCTATTATTCATTGTTTGGCAGATTTAACTTGGTCAGATCAAGATATATTTAGAAATCCATCAGAAAATCATTTGAAATCGTGTCAATTCAAACCTGATTTATTATATCATTTAGGCACAAAAGCACACACATCGTTTTTACAGTACGAAGCTACTAAGGAACAACAATATTTAGATTTAACTTTTGACACCTATGATATTTATGACAAGTTATTAAAATCTATGCTTAAAGATTTTTTCATGGATGAAACAAAACTAAGTTGGATTAAAAAGAGTCGTGAAACGTATTCTACTGCTATAGATATTTGTTATAAAAAGAAGGAATACAAAAAAGCGCTGTTTTATGTAAATAGTAGTAAAGCAGTTTTGCTTAATGAGCAACTGACAAAATTTAAATTGGTTCAATCCAACTTTGCATTGCAAACTTATTTTGAAAAGGAAAATCAACTTCTTTTAAGAATTAGAAAGTCAAATTTAATTTCTGAAAAATTAGAGCTAAACGAAAAGCTAGATTTACTGAAAAATGAAATGAAGAAATTTCATCCAGGATATTTTTCATTATTGTATGAAGCACCCAATTTTCAACTTACTGACATTCAGAAAAAATTAGGTAAAGACACGACCATTATTGAATACTTTTATGACAGAGAAAATATTTTTGCCTTTCTGATTAATCACGATACTGTTCTGGTTGAAAAGATTAAAGCCAATGAAAAATTAAATTCATCCATCAATAATTTCAAAAAAATTCTATTTCGTTCAAATTCCTTTACTGGTGATTATAGTTCCCATTTAACCAAAGACGGTTTGGCGATTTATGAATTATTGGTAGAGCCCTTTTCGAAAAATTTAGCTAAAAATCTAATCATCATTCCAGATGGTCCTTTGTATGATTTGCCTTTTGAGGCATTACCAACTGAAAAACATACAATTAATGGTGGCATCTATGCTGAAGTTCCTTACTTAATAAATTCGAAAGTCATTTCTTATGCCATTTCTGCCAGAACATTATTGAAACAAATGCAAAACAAAATCCTGGCAGAGAAAAATTTTCTTGGTATTGCACCTGTTGATTTCACAAAGTTTGGTTTACAAAGTTTGAAAGAAACTGTACAAGAAGTTTTAATGGCTTTAAAGTTATTCGAGGGGAATGCATTGATGAAAGGGAATGCCTCATTATATAATTTCCTAAATGATAGCACAAAGTACAACATAATTCATTATGCCACTCACGCTGATATGCGTAGTCCCTTTACAAATGCACCAACAATTTACTTTGCAGATACAACATTTGAGTTGAAAGAAATTTATTCTTCAAATATTTATGCAAACTTAGTAACTTTAAGTATCTGCGAAGCTGGGAATGGTGAGCAAAGAGAGGGCGAAGGAATAATGAGTATTGCAAGAGGATTTGCCTATATTGGTGTTCCAAGTATTCTGACCAGTTTAAGTAAAGTGGGAGAAAAATCCAGTTCATTAATAATGAAAAAATTCTACAAAGAATTAAAATCAGGCAAAAGCAAGAGTGTTGCCTTAAGAAATGCAAAACTTGCAATAATGAATGAGGATTCATCAAAAAAACCAGTTAATTGGGCCTCTTTTATATTGATTGGAGATACTAGTCCTTTGTTTACACAACAGCCTTTGTATTTTGATTCAGCAAATTTTGATAAATTACCCTTCATGTGCTTAATCGCTTTATGTCTGTTGTTAATAATTTTTATTTCATTCAATAAAATAAAGTAATCTAACTACCAGACTGACAATCGTTAAAATAGACCGCTTGAAAAGCTGTCGTAAAACAATTCGACAACAGTTGTCAATCCTTCAAATTAAAATTTTTTATCGAAAATTTGTCACATATTCGATTAAAATAGTATTACTAAATAAGTATTAAGGGACAGTTCCTAAGCTTAAAAGTGAAGTACTAAATCTAATTAATATTAAAAACAAATTTTATGAAAAGCCACTACCTTATTTTAGCATTATTTATTTTAGCATTTTTGATGAATTCATGCACTCCGAAATACGCTTGCTTAAATATCATTACAACTCCACCATCTGCCTATATTGATTATTGTGACAATGGGGAGCATTTAGGAACCAGTCCTATTCAAGCTGAAGTTTTTAATTTGGGAAAAAACAAGAAAAAAATCATAGTCCTTGCCAAACTTGAGGGATATGAAGATAAAAAGCAAAGCATAACAATAGAAAAAAAGGTCGGCAAGAGAGCTAAAGCTGATAAATACTGCAAGACAATACATATTCAACTTGAAAAGGAAAAAGAAAAAGAAACTGAAATTTTCACAAAAGTAAAAATCTCTTCAGACCCTGATAATGCACATATATATTCAAATGAACAGTATATAGGCGAAACTGGAGGACAAGAATTTTATTATTTTACATGGAATTCCCATTTAGATAGGAAAGAGATTAGAATTGAAAAATCGGGCTTTAATACAGAGCGTAGAATGATAACGCCTAAAGACGATAGAGTAAACATTGTTCTGCATTCTAATAATGATTGATACAATGCAAATAAAGAATAAGTAAGCCTTTTTTCTAGTCAATCCTGGTCAGTGTATCAAATGTAAAAAATAAGTTTTGTTTCCAATTCATTTATACAT
>JAHDGP010000104.1:0-1303 GCA_020627525.1 Bacteroidota bacterium | reverse complement strand
CTTTACAAATGATGCACTGACCTGCTTTTTTTCAAATTTCAATATCCCCCCAATTCTCTCCTCTTTCAATTCTCTTAATTTGAGTCATAGAAACATTAAACTTGTTAGCAAGAGCAGTTCTAGTCATTTTACCCTTTTGCAAGTGTTTTTTAAGACTCCGAACTTTTGCAGCAGTAAGCTTCACGTTTTTATTGCTCAAATATCTTTTTGAATCATATAAACCGCTATCTTTCTGAATTTTAGTCAGCTCTTTTTGATCTACCCATTTTAGATTTTCAAAATGGTTATTTTCTTTATTGCCATCTAAATGAACGACAAATGTTTTTCCTTTTTTCTTTTTCACAAAGAGGTCAGCAACCATTCTGTGATAGTATAATCCCTGCTTATCCCCATTTTTCAAAACCAAGTTAAGCTGCAAAAAATTCCAAGCTGCTTTAGCAGGCTTTAAAAGTCTTTCCACTTTAGATTGTTTGTTGATGCTTTTAGCCCTTCCAAAGTTTGACACCTTATAAAGACACCTATTTGTTTCAGACTTCGTTTTGATAAGTTTCCATTTTTCATTTGGCAAAGATTCAACCTTTTTACTTACCTTTTTTTCAGCACCATTTGATACTTTCTTTTTAGTATTTTTAAGCTCCTTGACTTTTTTGCTAGTTTTGGTAGAAGATTTCTTCCCCGACTTTTTTACTTTCTTCCCTGACATTTGATTTTTATTTATTATCAATATTTTTAAAACAAAATTATACAATTGCATACCTGACTAATAAATCAAGCAATAAACAATCAAAAAATGGGAAACTAAAACTATATCTGACCAATGCTTTTTTGTATTACAAAAGCTATTGAAACTAATATTTAACAAAAATGCAATTTTTATAACATTTAGTTAAACAAATAAGGAAAAATTTGACTTTTTTTGGTCAAAAAAAGCCATTCTAGGCATATTTTCTAAATTTCATTAACGATAAATGCAGTAATTTAATATAATTAATAAACACTGTATACTCCAAAACATAGATAAATGCTACTGATTACTTTTCAACTAAAGCATTGAAATGTCTACTTGTTTTTTAAAAAATTTCATTTTCAAAAATAGACGCTATAATAAGAATAGATGAATATAGCTCCAATTCAGTCAGACCATAACTTAAGAAGAGAATGACATATAGTACTACTTTTCAAACGACATTCATTTAAAAAACAGATATAAAATGTCTTTTAATTGACAGCGGTCAAATACATTTAAGTATATAAGTAGGTAAGCATAAATGTTCGTCACTTTTGATCTAGGGTATTTTTTCGA
>JAHDGP010000103.1 GCA_020627525.1 Bacteroidota bacterium | reverse complement strand
GCAGCTGATTTGTAATCAGCGGGTCGGGGGTTCGAATCCCTCCTTCGGCTCTTTAAAAAAACCTCATCGCAATGCGATGAGGTTTTTTTTGTAAGATAATGTCATCCCTTCGGGATTCTTGTGAATGTCATCCCTTCGGGATTCTTTGCATGCGCCTCAGATGTCATTCACCGTGTGTGGGTCCAATCGAATTTTCGCAGCAAAGCATAGAATATGTCCAAAATCTCTTTACAACAACCAACAGAACGTTGCCTTGCGGGCTGAGCTAGTTACCAGACCAAAACCTTTTTACTAAAATACTTTCCTTCATTTTCAACTCTAATAATATAAGCCCCAGGCTTCAAATTATTCAAATTTACTGATGATGTGTTTTCAAAATTCATTTCTTCCTGAATTACAAAGTTCCCTTCCAAATCAAATACCTCAATACTTTTACTACCACTCCACTCTACTGGAAATTTAAAGTTTAATTGCTGTTGATTTGCTATTACTGGATTTGGATAAATTTCGAAATCGTTCTTGGATAAGTCTGAAACTCCAACACTAACACTGTAAGAATCATCTTTGGGAGACAATGGTGTATAGACACCTACCTCATTCATATATTGAATATCACTGAAACTAAATTCAATAAAAGGTCTTACTGTTCCAATTTCAATAATACAAACAATCCCCGTTGCCAATTCTCCAAATCTCGTAATAGGTTTTTGATCCGTTCTTGAAATGGCAATATCCCATTCTTTTCTATTTGAATCATATTTTGGATGAAAATAATCTATAACCACCAACTCATTAGCTGAACCCAAAAAACTACTATCCACTACTAACTTTGGAGCCATTGGTCCATCAGGATGAAAGATATTCACAGAGTCTATTCCTTCAAAGGTATAGCTAAGTTTAAAAGCAATCCCGTAAATGTCTTCCGCCATCTCATTTTCATTACCCAGTACAAACTTGAGTTCATTCATACCTGTTTGCAAATCTCCCTCTACCTCTAAAGTTAATTTGGGTAGAATACCATTAGCTGTGGTGTCTTCTAAATTTTGTACAATGGGTTCAACAGAATGCGTACGTTCATAGTTTGCATTTATAGCATCTATATCACCACGATCTATTTTGAGATCGTTGTTACCATCTAAGTATTTATAATCTATTCCATTGGGCAATTGTTGATCCCAGTCAGGTCCAACATCCTGAGGAAAAAACTGTTCTGTGTGGTACAATCTACCAAGAGTATTTGTTTTGCCAAATGCCAGAGCCACCGAAAGTAAATCTTTGTGGTTTACTATTCCATCTCTATTATAATCACCAGGCATAACACAATTTTCTGAACAAATAGGCATTTCAATACAATTGCTAAGTTCAGAAGTATTCTTATTTTGTCCAGTTGCTGTAGCAGAAATCAGGTACAATGAATCGCCAAATTCATAGTCAATATCTTGAATTGGGTTGAAGTATGAAAAAATACCTCCTTGATCTGCATGGACAGTTGTTAAGTAATTTTTACCTTGACAGCTTTTTTCAGGGCAAGTAGAGTTTTTATCAAAGAAAATTTCTATTGAGTCCCAAGGATCACTAACACCTATAAATGCTTCTAAGTTTATTGCAGAAAAAGACGGTTTCGACTTCGCATTATTGGCTTGTTCTGTAACGTATTTAATTCCGGTATCATTGCAGTAAATGCTATTACGATTAATCAAGACAGAGTCTGTTTGAACTCCTAACTCTATTCCTGTTTCACTGTTGGCAATAATGTTTTTTTGTTCTATTTCATTTCCTCCAATAATTGCATTGTTTGTACTTTCTACTCTAATTCCAAAACGCCCGCCTGCATTTACGGATTCATCAAATGTAGTACCGATGGAGTTCCCTTGAATTATAGTTTCTTGGGAAGGACCAGTGCCAAAATTTTCGTCGTTTCGGAAAACGATTTGCGACTCGGTGCAAGCCAAAATTTGGTTACCAATTATTTTCGTTCCTCTAACAGCTAATTCAATTCTAATGCCATCATAAAAATTCCCCACAGCTTCATTTGTCAATGGATTGTAGCCAATAAAATTTCCCACTATCTCACTGTCAATGCCTGCAAGTACTCTTATCGCCCGATAATTATTTATCATAATATTCCCTTCTCCATTTTCATAACCACCGACAATTGCGTTTATACCTTCCAACTTTATACCCCTATGGCAATAGCTGATTGTATTACTTTGAATTGATACGTTCTCTCTATTAACCCCTACTGCAATACCATTGTCATCGTCCTCTTCGGGTAACCCTTCTACCCAGTTACCCAAACCTGGAGCACCTACCTGCAGATTGTGTGTCCAAGCTCTTATACACACGTGAAAGTATTTAAATGCCAAGCCATAAACTGCACCATTAATAGCGGTCTCACTGAAAAATAATCCCACTGATGTTTCATCTTGAATATCTTTTGGTTGGATGGTAATAACAGGGTTGTTTTCTGTATAGCCAAGCTGGCTCGACCCATCTAACGTTACATTGCTTTTGGTGATAGTTGGTAAATCTTCATCAACAATAATGACAATAGGCATCGTTGAATCTATGTCAAAATTTATTAGCACATCATCTGAGGCATTGTTTGCATTTATCATTGCCGCTCTGAGAGAGCCAGGACCATCATTGGCACTCGTTGTGACAGTAATTGTTGTTTGGGGGTAAATCTGGATATAACTGACAAATAACATCATCAGTATTAGGTATGTATTCCTCATAAGCTTGGCAATTCTTAAGATTTTAAAAATACAATATACAAATCTTTTATGGCATTTAATTATAATAAATACACAAATCTAAATGCATTTAATAAGCCTCTCATTACCAATAATTTTCATGTTAAAAACGATAATATTATGACACTAATTATTTACAAACCTCATATTTCTTTCAACTTCTCTAAAAGCCAATCTTTATTTGTAATTTGAGAAAGCTCATCTAACTCTCTAAGCGTATCATTTTTCATTTCATCCTTTTTAACAAATTTAAGTTTGTATATTTTATTAGTATAAGTAATGAAATTCTTATACGATTTCTGCAAAAAAGGTGTCAAACTTTCACTTCTTGATAAGTACGTTCTAAAACTATGCATTAAAGCGGATAAAGATTCATACTCGTCCAATTCATAATAAGTTTTGGTAAGCAAGACCTTGTGTTGGATATATTGATCAAAATCTTCAAATTCAAATTTTAATAAATAATCTAAAGTCTCATTATAATTTTGCTTGGCAAATGCTAATTCACCTAAACAGTAATTGGTAATATTCTCTTTCTGATCAGGTTCTAGCTTATCCTTGTATTCGTATATAAAATTTTCAGCCCATTCAATTTCATTCAACCTAGATGCAGTAACTACAATATTTCGATAATGTCTAAATGGAATATAGGCACCTGCCAATAAAATGTTTCGACTTAACATGTATTTATATATATTAAAAATATTTGCCAAATAAGATGTCTTTCCCTGTTTGAGTTTATTATTGCAGTAATTAAATACACCTGTACATATTTGTCTCAGTTCATCTTTACTAATCCCTTCATCATACTTATACAAATTTTCCAACATGTCATAATACAGAGCTTCATCTTCATCATCCTTCAAAAGCAATAACAACTTATACCATAAAATGATCAAAGGAGTCTCTTGAAATGATTGGGTCTCAATATAATCAACCAATTCATCCAAAAGTTGCAACTCTATTTTTTCATTAACTAGGTTTTGCCTCACCAAAGCACCACAACAAAACCTCAATTTATCTATCAAATAATAGGCATCTAGATTTTGTAATACTGATGCTAAGTTGCTATTATTATCTTTTTGCTTTCTTGTTACATAATAAAGGAATTTATCTTTTTGAATCAAATATCTGCAATAATAGTAATCTGGATCAATCTCTTTTGCCAAATCCTCAATCAAATCCTCTATTTTTTTTGATTTTTGTACAAACATCTTACCTAAGTTTCTCTCTAAAAAACTATTAAGCAATAAATGTTCATTAAATAGTTTTTGATCTTGAAACTTTATTTGGATTAAATACTTTTCAAACAGTTTTGACAATTCTGACAACTGATTTTTCAACTTTTGTTCACCAGATTTTTGGTTTCCAAAGAGCTCTTTAAGCAAGTGTTCTTTTGTAAATTTTTTTTGATTAAATGATGGAAAAAATTTGATCAAATAAGTTAACAAACTGATCAATGACTTATTTTTATTGAAAAACGGGGAAGAAACAAACAAGACAAACTCTTTTATCTCTTTCGCATTCAATGACAATAACTGAGTTATAAATTTGTTTTTCCGCATAAGCTTTGTTCTTAATTATAATTCCTAAGTATTTGCTTCTAATAATTAATAAGATATTTTGAGGTTATTTTTTAGTATTTGAGGCGAAAAATGCAGAACGGTCCGACAATTCGATAGCCGTAACTACTGCGAGTATTTTCAACGACTAATACTGAAAAAAGAATTCAAAACAACTATGTAATTAAACTCAACCAGATATTTTGGAGAAACAAACAACATATAAAAAATTATCTATTAGATCCAGTGGAGCTCAACTTTTGTAGAAGCTCTAGCGCTTTTGGATACATTGTTTGCTTGTCACTGATTTTTAAAAATGTCTAGTTGTATGATGTAATTATTTTGAACAAGTACTTAAGTTATAGTAAAATGTGTAAATACCGCATCCTTACTTTGACCTTAGTAGTTCATGAAATTGTTTTACATTATGTAAAAATCATAATCTATTTGCAAAGAAATATATATTACGACTTATTTAACTAATGTTTGGTATATTTGTGATCAGCTAAACTACAATTAATGGATCTGAAAGAAAAGAAAATACTTATTACTGGTGGAAGTGCTGGCATTGGCAAAGCTACGGCTAAACTTTTAGTCGAACAGGGTGCAAAAGTTGTGATCACTGGTAGAAATCAAGATAAACTAGAGGCTGTTGCAAGTGAAATTGGAGCCATTCCTCTTCAATTTGATGTAAGTAATTATAGTACTCTACCCGCAAAAGCAGAAGAAGCAATAAATGCGCTAGGTGGAATTGATATTCTTATAAACAATGCTGGAATAGGAACATTTGATGTTTTAGGCGAAATTAGCATTGAACAATTTGAGAAAGTTTTTTCAACCAATGTATTTGGTCTCACATTACTGACGCAAGAAATTGTTAAACACTTTATTGCTCAAGACTCTGGTCATATTATCAATATTGCCTCTACAGCTGGCACTAAAGGATTTGCACGTGGAACGGTATATGCCGCTTCTAAATTTGCCCTTCGTGGCATGACTCAATGCTGGCAAGCAGAGCTAAGAAAAAACAATATTCGTGTAATGTTGGTTAATCCTAGTGAAGTAACTACTGCATTTGGTAGCGAAGAAAGAGTTGAACGTCCAGAACAAGAGAGTAAATTAAGACCAATTGAAATTGCACATACTATAAAATCTGTTCTAGAGATGGATTCTAGAGGATTTATTCCTTAAGTAACCATATGGTCAACCAATCCCAAATAAATAATACCCTACACCTAGTAAAAGATGCAGGGTATCGGCTTTAACTCAAACGGACTTGAGACTAACTATTGGTTTTATTAAAAATATTCGTATATTTAAATATCAATTATATTGAATGTTTATTTCGTTTTTCGACGTTGAAATCGAATGCAAATGAAATAAAAATAAAACTTGATTCATAACTCAAAAAAAAACCAACAACACATAAAAATTATTCTAAAATGAAACTATGGGATGAACTAAAAGAATTAATTGACTCATTTGATGAAAAGGAAAGAAACAAATTTGAAAAACAATTAATTAACTATCCCCCAAAAATTCAAAAAATATTGTCTATTGTCTTAGAAAACAATATTGAAGAATTTCAGCAAATTAAAAAAAATAATAGAACAAATGTTGTTTCAAATAGAATGCAGAGATCTATTGAAACAATTTATAATTTTTTGATAGATTCGTTTCCCAGAATTGAAACAAAAGCCATTAGGTTGATTCGAATTCATAGAGTACTATTTTTCAAAGGGCTTTATGATCAAGCTAGAAACTGTTTGGCAGAAGCCACAATTCACTGCTTAAAATATCAACTTTGGACATCACTAAATGATATTAACCTTTGCATTGATCAGATAAAACGAAATGGAACAACCCATCCCACCATTTTCAATAATAAGTTTTTATTTCATATTGCAGAATTATCTATTGAGGCTTTAACAGAAGAAAATGACTTTAACAAACTCTTTGAAGAAGTTTACGAACAAGTCTTCGATAGAGCTAAAAAGAAAAAAATTGTCGAGCTTGCCAAAAAGTACAGAAGTCACCCATTGATGAAAAGACAATATTTCATTTCTTACAGATCACAAGCAAGACAATTCAACATTCACCGCATGCTAGATTTGATGATTTGCGATTATAAAAATTATCACAAGCGCAGCGAAAAAATCTATAACGTATACAAAGGTTCTGATTTGTTAAAGGAGGTACACTTCTATGGTTTATTACAAGGGGCTGTTGGAGTTTGTGATGGATATGTTCAAATGAATAAGTTAAAAAAATATTTATCATTCAGGGATCAAGTTAAAAAAATAGTAATCCCAAACCAAAGACTGAAAGCATATATGATTGGACCGATGCAAAGAGTCGATCTCCAATATTATTGCAAGTGCAATAGTTCTTTTGAATCAATTTCTGAAGATTTAACTAAAATCGAAAACTCCATTCTCAATTCCAAATTAGAGCTCAGCCTTCAAACCAAAACAGTACACCCACTCCTGTTGTGCTTCATTTTCATAAAATATCAAAACCTACCGAAAGCAATTTTTTGGCTAGATTATTACAAACAAAATCGAGAAATCCATTCTAACGATAGGAAAGATATTCATCGCGTTGCTACTGTTTTACGAATTTTACTCAATTATGAATCTGAAGATATTGATAAATGCACATCTGATTTAAACAATGCTGTTAGAAATATTACGCAATATGGTTTTGTTTATGAATCGGAGAAGTTGACGATTAAGTTTTTTAGAAATGCACTGAAATATTTACACGATAAAAATAAAACAAAAGAAATTTTACAAAACTTCAAACGGGAAGTAACAGAATTATCTGAAAATAACTTATTCGAAAAAGAATATAAAATAAAATACATTGATTGGGCAAGATGGTGTGATTGGAAAATTGCTTATATTTAAACAATAAACAAATCTACTTTATAATGAAATATGCATTCCCATTATTCTTTCTATTCCTTTTGTTATCAAATGAATTGTTAATTGCTCAACATACTTTTTCAATTGTAGCTGTAGACATTGAAACGGGAGAAGTGGGAAGCGCAGGAGCCACTTGCTTAGACAATGGAGCTTCCATAATAAGTGGATTAGTACCTGGAAAAGGAGCGATGAATTCACAATCGCTGGTTTGTACACCCGAAAACTTAAACCTAATTAAAGGATTGGGACTGATCGACGAAGGTTATTCACCTACTGAAATTTTGGAAAATCTATTTATGGATGATGTCTGTGGTGCAGAAGACAATCAATACCGACAGTATGGCATTGTCACATTTGATGAAAATGGTGCTCCTCAAGCAGATGCATTTACTGGTAACAAAGCCGATAGTTATGCCAATCATATTATTGGACCAAACTATGCAATTCAAGGAAATATTTTGATTGGACAAGAGGTCTTAGATGGCATCGAAGCTGGTTTTTTAAGTTCAGATGGCAGTCTTGCAGAAAAATTAATGACTGCTATGCAAGGAGCTAATATTGTTGGTGCAGACTCTAGGTGCGCACCCAATGGCACCTCTTCATCTGGTGCTTTTTTAAGAATTGCGTGTCCTTCGGAAAATGAAAATTGTAACAACCTAAACCTCGACGTTTTTTTCCTTCCATCAAATGTTGAGCCAATTGATGAACTACAAAAAGCATTTGATAATTACTTTTCTAATTTACCAACTATGCCCATAAATGACGAATGTCCTAATGCCACCAATATTGATTTATCTACAGATTTATCAAGCTGTCAATCGTTAAATATTGATCTAAAAGGAGCAACGGAATCATTGTTTCCAAACCCAGGATGCGATAAAGACAAAGTTTTTTCAGATGTATGGTTAAGTTTCAATACTGAAGAAAATTTACCAAAATACGGTTATAAAATCAAATCCAATTTTGACGCATCAATCAATACTTCTGATGTTTCAGATATTGGAATTGCGGTTTATGAATCTTGTAAAGCAGATGCATTTGCCGTCGCTTGCCTTTCTACAGAAAATCAACAAGATTTCCTTTTACTAAATTCAAATTGCCTTCAAGAGAACAAACAATATTTTGTAAAAATCTGGTCCTCCGATCTGCATTTATATAATAACGCTACTTTTGACCTGTGCATTTACCCTCTACAAAAACCAGAATCCTACACAGTACTTTGGGGCAATATTCCAGGACAGGGAGACTTTAATGATGGCCTAAATAACTGGGAAACCAATGCGCTATTATTGGAAGATGAAGTGTGGACTTGGGCAGAAAATGGTATTTTTTCAAGCCTCGTAGGTTCATTCGTCAACTCTTCAACAGCCTGTAATGGTGCAGCCGTTTTTCACGCTGAAAATTATTTAACAAATGGTTTTTTGGATGGATTTCCTACGGGTGCTCCACCCTACCAAAGACACACTTCCGACCTCATTTCTCCTAACATTGATTTGAGCAATGGAGCAGAACCAGTCGTCAGTTTTTACCAACATTTCGCTGGTCTAAATGGAAATGGGCAAACCACAAATAGAGGTGCCCTTTTTGAATATTCAATTGATGGTGGTGCAACCTGGTTTCCTCCAATAGCTGTAAACGATGATTTACAAGCAAACGAGTTTTCATCGACAAGCGATCAAAAAGAAATTGCTATTCCAGAAGCTGCTGGCGAAAGTGATGTCAAACTGAAGTTTACTTTTGATGGCGATTTTTACTTTTGGTCAATTGATGATGTAATTATTTCTGGTCAACAAATTTCCCTTCCAAATGATACTGTTATCATTGTAGATACAATTGAAATTTCTGTTATTGATACCATTTTTATTACAGATACAACACAGGTTGTTATAAATGATACAGTAATTGTACAAGATACTATTATTGTCAATGATACCATTTTCATTTACAGCACAATAAATGTTCCTGTATTCAATCCAATGGAAATAAAATTATTGTCTAACCCCGTTGACAATATATTAAGTATGCAAATTTTAAATCACTCAAATGATAAAAAAGCTTTATTAAGTATTTTTGATACCAATGGAAAAATGATACTTACAGAAGACATAAATCTGCATTCAGAATCTATAATTAAAAAAGATTTATCAGGTTTGAGTACAGGCGTATATTTTATCAAAATTACAAATAAACAACACGCTCAAACCTTACGTTTATTAAAAAATTAACTCTATGACCATAGCAATAATTGCGCACGATGGAAAAAAAGCAGAAATGGTTGCCTTTATCAAAGATCATATCAATATCCTTAAAAAGAATGAAATAAAACTTATTGCAACGGGTACAACTGGTTCACACCTTTCCAAATCAGGACTAACAGTAAAGAAAATGCAAAGCGGTCCCAAAGGCGGTGATGCTCAAATTGCCAGTCGATTGGTTGAAGGCAAAGTCAATATGGTAATATTTTTCAGAGATCCACTGGGAAAACACCCACATGAAGTGGATGTAAATATGCTTATGCGACTCTGCGATGTTCACAATGTTCCCCTTGCAACCAATCCAGCAGCAGCAGGGCTGTTTTTTGAAGCATTAGGCAATTAGAATTAAGTAGCTGTCTTAGTGATTTTCTATGTGCTTATGTGCCTACGTGGTTCTAAAAAACAAGTATTGGCTGCTTATATGCCTATGTGGTTTAAAAAAACAAGTATTGACTGCAAACGACTACAAACAAATCTCGTAAAACCCAAAACATCATCACCTAAATAAAATTTGGTATATTAGATGCTGTAAGAAAGAATAATAAACATAAAACTTTTCTATCATGACTTACGCTTCATTTGGAAAAAGAGTAATTGCCTTATTAATAGACGGCTTTGTAGTATCAGTAATATCTGGTATTCTAGCAATGGTTTTTGGAATTGGTTCTGCTGAAAAAATGCAAACGATGGCATCAACAGGAGATTACACTGCAATGGCGGGCTTTCTCGCTTCGTCAAATTTATTGCAACTACTTTATTTTGTACTGATGGAATCTTCCGAGAAAAGAGCGACAGTTGGCAAAATGGCTATGGGCATTATTGTAGTATCCTCCGAAGGCGGACGAATTTCTATTGGAAAAGCCATATTGAGACATATAGGCAAAATAATTTCTGGCTTTATTTTATGTATAGGATATATTATGGCAGCTTTCACCGATAAAAAAAGAGCTTTGCACGACATGATCGCCTCTACATTAGTAGTTCGTAAAGATAGTCAAGACTTACTTCCATAATTCACGCAATTTCTTATTTTTGTGTTTTAATTACTTTGAAATTATTTCATTTATGATAAATAAAATAATCAAATCCTTAGATATAAATAAAGTTGTAATCGCATCAACTTTATCAGGGTTGAAAGAAGAAGAGTACAACTGGAAAGTCTCCGATAATAGTTGGTCAATAAAAGAAATAATTTGCCACCTCCACGATGAAGAAACAGAAGACTTTAGAGCAAGAATTGAACACATTCTCTTTAAACCCAATGAAAGAATGCCTCCTATTTTTCCAGATAAATGGCCAGAAGAAAGAAATTATCAAAATGAAAATTATGAATGGAAACTTAAATCTTTTATAATAGAACGAGATCTTTCTATAGATGAACTAGAAGATTGGGTAAATGAAAATTGGAACAACTCTTACCAACATGAAGAGTTTGGTGAAATATCTGCTAAAATGATGTTACACAATTGGCTTGCACACGACTATCTGCATATCAGGCAAATAAACAAAATAAGATATTTATATCTTAAAAGTTTGGAACACAATTTAAACCTTAAGTACGCAGGAAATTGGTAAAATAAAAATTTACGTACAGCAAACTTTTGCCTTGCGATTTACCTGCCAATTGTAAAATAATGCGATAGCACTGACCACTGAACCAATTGCTATTAAATTATGATTGTGTATCAATAAGCCAGGTAAAACTAAAAACAAACTCAATCCAAAAACGAGCATTGGGTTAAAGTTTTTGTGATTGGTATATGAAGAGAACAGGGCAAAAACGGCCAACAAGATGCTACTCAAAATAATTAATACTTCGTAAAATGGGTCGGAAATAAATTGCATTCCTGCAAAAGAAACTGTCGCGATTAGAATTGGCATTGCCATACAGTGAATAGCACACAACAACGATAAAAATATACTCCAACTACTTAATGCCTTGATCTTTTTACTCATACTTTTTCTTTAACAACCGTTTATGCAACAAAGTTGCAAAAATAATACCAATATTTGAATTTTACAATCTATCTATTACAGTTTTATAATCTATTAACTAATTAGCCTTAAGCAATCAAGTACTTTAAAACAAAATAAACTTAGAATGCGTTATTAATCACAGCTTTTAAACACAATCAAAACTAATTAAGTAGGTAAGCATAAATGTTCGTCACTTTTGATCTAGGGTATTTTTTCG
>JAHDGP010000102.1 GCA_020627525.1 Bacteroidota bacterium | reverse complement strand
AAGAATCCCAGGACAGTCAAAACCAAGCCTATTAAAAAAGTAGTTAACGAAATGCGTATGTACTTATATTTTTTATCTAATAGCTTACCAAGAAAATAAAGGTCTTTAATCATACTACTGTAGAGGTAATCTTGATCACTCATCATTTGAAGAACAGCCCATTCGTAGTCTCTTAGAGTCATATTGTGAAAATTACCGTAAAACAATAGGTTTCCGTCTTTGTTTCGGATTTCATCTTCTGTAAATTCACCATGTGTCTTACCTGGGGTAATTGACAGTATTGCAAAAACAATAGAACCTACAGAAGTAAGGGTCAAAATGAAAATTGGTATAGATTGAGGCGTAAAATGAAAATGTCCATGCGCATTTGCTTCCCCCACTACTCCACCAAGCACTAAAGACAATATAATTGAGTTTACAGTTATCATTATATTGGCTTTTCTATCTACCATTTCATTTAAGGTGTAATGATTTTTAGAGGTTGTCCTAAACATAGTCTGAATTCCTCTGTCATCACGTCCCTTACTGTTGTTTAAATTTTTCTTTAGTTGCTTTAATTCAATATCACTTATTTCTAACTCTCGTTTTAAAGCTAAATCAGAGGTTTTTTGTATTAACTTTCGATCTTTTTCAAGGTCAAAAAGTATTTGTTCAACTTTAGGCTGGAGATTTTCCCTGCAATAGGGCAAATGAAAAGACATATTTCCCATAATTCCAATTACAATATCTATCCATTTTTTCTTGCTAATTGTAACATCGTTCAATAATAGCTCTTCATACAATTTTTTCAAATTTTTATTAGGATTCCCTGAAATCAATTCCGAGGTTAACGAATCAGCTAAAAGCATCTCCAAATTGGTTTTGGGAATATCAGGATAAAACACATTATTGAAAGCACTTTCTAGTTTCTCCTGTAATTTTTCATCAATAGCATTTGATTTAAAAAACTGTTTTGATGTTTTTATTACTTCTTTCGAAATATTTGATGATGGATTCTTACCTTTTTTAAAACTAACTTTAGAGTTTTCGTAAGATGCCGCTATAAGCCAAGCTCCAATTTTAGCAAGTCCTTTGTCTTCTTTTGAAACCTTGGTTAACTCACATATTGAATCCAAATGACCAACATATCTTTCTGCAAACTTAATGTCATGGTACACCATTCTATCTGGATACTGTATTATGATTTCAGTTGCAAACAACTTTGCTTTTTCTAAAATATTTGACAAATCGGTCATACTCTTTAAAATTTAAACTTCTCCGCCAAATCGAAATTATTTTTCTTGATTCGCAAACAATGCATAAGCTTAAGTCAAACACTATCTGTAAAAGCAATTCCGAAATCAGTCTAAAAACTATATTTATCTAAAATCTTCATAAAATGATTATTTTCAGCGGCTTACAATAACCCTCCCAAATTACTAATTAAAAACTAAAATCAAAATTTTAGTTAAGGATTTGTCCCATTCAATTTGCGAATCTAAAAATCTTCAATTTGATTGACAAAAGAAGCAACTCTAATGGCAAAATTTCGTAATATGTATTATCTCAGTCTGTATTTTCTTAGAGCATCATATTTAGAATACCCATTTCATCAAAAGGAAAACATAGTCTTTAGCTTAAACCGATTCATTTTGAACTTTATAAGTAATAAACAGATTGAAAACTACCTTCTTCTTGCCAAAGAAGAAACTGATTCGATCAAAGCTTATAACTTTGCTTTAAAAGCTCAAGCATTAGCAGAAAGTATGAAGTCGGCTTCTCTCGTTGCTGAATCAAGTTTGGTTTTATCTGAAATTTTAATTTCTAATGGAGTTTACAATCAAGCCTTGATTGAAAACTCTAAAGCCTTAGATTATTTCACAAAAATTAAAAACCCGGCAAGAGAGCAAAAGTGTTGGAGAATAACCGCCATAATTTATGGGTTCTTGGGCGATTTTGAAAAGCAAATAATTTACTACAATAAGTGTCTTAAATTATTGACCACCTTGAAAAATCCTATTGAAGAGCTTCAAATTCTGAACAACATCGGTTACGCTTATCTGAATTTTAAAAAATTCAATGAAGCCCAAAAAATCTTTTACAAAAACTACTTCAGTAAAAATGCTGACAACCACCTAAAATGCGTTTCTCTTAAAAATTTGGCCATTGTATATTATGAAAAGGAATATTTTAGTTCCGCCAAAAAATATCTGAAAAAAACCATTCAACTTGGTTATGAAGATGAGCAAAGGAATTTGATATTGATTTGCGCTGCAAACTATTATATTGGAAAAATATATTTTCTAGAAAACAAATACCCAAAAGCCTATAAACATATTTCTGACTCCTTAAAACTATCATTAAAAACCAAAAAGTTTCACAAAGAAAGATTGAATATCTTAGAATGCTTAATTGAGGTTCAATTGGCTTTAGGTTTGAAAAATGAACTTCCTAAAACCTTTAAAGAATACAAAAATTTCAATACAAAAATAAATACGCAATTTTTAGATAATTCTATAAAAACAAACAAGTTTAAGTTGGAGATAAACGAAATTGAACGAGAAAGAAATTTACTCTCTGAACAGAATGAACTGCTGAAAAAAGCTAACAGAAAAATAGAAAAACAAAAAGCTGATTTAGAAGAAAAGTCCAAACTCCTATCTATAATAAATGCAGATTTAAAAACATATGCTCATGTAATTGCGCACGACTTGAAACAACCAATTAGAACTGTAAGCAATTTCATTGGTCTGTTGGAATTGGAATTAAGCGAACAATTATCTGATAAAAACAAGGAATTGATGGGTTATATCAAATCTGCTTCAAACAACATGTCAAAGTTTGTTACTGACATATTGGAACATGCAACGGTTGAAAACAATTTATCCAGTAAAAAATGCATTGATTGCAATTTAATCATTGAACAAGTTAAATTAAATTTACAGAATCAAATTGATAAAGCAAATGCTATTTTAAAACATGAAAAGTTGCCTAATTTAGAAGCACATGAATCATCAATCATTCAAATATTTCAAAATATTATCTCCAATGCCATAAAATTCAGAAAACCCGATGAGCAACTAATAATTAGTCTTACAGGTTGTGTTAAAAATAATTATACAATAATAGAAATAAAAGACAATGGGATTGGAATTGAAAAAGAAAACAAAGAGAAGATTTTTCAGCTTTTTACTAGGCTTAACAAAAAGTCAGAATATGAAGGATCAGGTATTGGCTTGTCAACTGTATTAAAGTTGATAAAAAAATACAATGGAAAAATTGAAGTTGAATCGGAATTAGGAATTGGCACTGAGTTTATACTCTATTTCCCAATCTAGAAAAATCAAATAACCGTATTAATTTTATTTAACAACCCCTAAATGCAATACTCTTCCGCCTGTCTGATTTATTGGACTGACACTTTTTCCAATTACAATTCCATCTTCAGGTGATTCATATTCTTTAATTAAGTCTCCAAATATATTTCTAATAGAAGCTATAACTTCGCCTTTTTTAACAAAATCAGTCACTTTGGGAAACACCGTTAATATGCCACCAGTATCAGTATAAATCCAATAAGATTTCTTACACAGCACCGTTCCAGTATCTTCAATCTCCACCTCAGAATCAGAAAAACCAAAATATCCCAACATATTATGAATTCCTGTCAAACCATCGCGAATCATTCCCTTTTGGAAAGTATTTGGGTTACCAACTTCGAGAGTAATGGCTGGGATTTTCATTGCATTTGCGGTTCCTCTTAAAGTTCCATCATTTGGCGGATTGTGTACAATGATATCAGCATTTTGCAACATCGCCATTTTTTTTACCGTTTCATCTTCCATATCAGCTCTAATGTAATAGGAATTTATCCTTCCATTACTAGCAGTATGCAAGTCAATAAGATAATTAAATTGCCCGATTATTCTATTGACTATTCTCCAAGCATATACCTGACTAACCGTACCATTCGGTTTTCCGGGCATTATATGGTTTAAGTCTGTTCCGTCTATAAACCTTCTTTTCTTACGAAGCAATGAAGGCACATTTACAATTGGAACACCAACTATGGCTCCTTTTATTTCGGTAATATTCACTTCTTTAAATAGACGTTGAATTACGGGAATGCCATTCAATTCATTTCCATGAACAGCAGCGGTAATACCAACAACTTTGCCATCTTCCAATCCTCTTGCTACAATAATCGGAATGTGAATCGGCACGCCCATTCCATCTCTAACTATCTGCAACCAATATCTCGTAATTTCACCTTTCGGAGCATTTTCAATTTCTAAAGTATTTATTATGTTGGTATTATCCTCTATATTCAAAATCATTTCTACCTATTTTCAATAAAATATTTCCAAATCAAATCCGCAGTTTTCTCCACAAGTGGTAAGTTTCGTAATTTAGCTATTTGGACAATTCCGCCAATACTGGTTGTGTTTAACTCTGACAGTACTCTTTTCCCATTGTCCGCCACCAAAGTGTCCAATCCATATATTCCAATTCCCTTGTTTGACAATATTGCATTAACTTCTGCGACAATTTTCAATTCTTCCTCCTCTACCTCTGTCAATTTTGATTTTCCTCCCTGAGCTGCATTACATATCCAAGATCCTTCTTTGGGAAGCCTCAGCGATGCTCCTATTACTTCTCCATTAACTACTACAATACGCTTATCGCCTAATGACACATTTTTTAAAAATTTCACTCCCAAATATTCAATCTTATCAGGGTCCAGTTTTTGCAAAAATGAACTGAATGAACTAGTTGTTTCATTGTACCAAACTTTATCATTTTCAATCCTGACAATTCCTTTTCCACCATATTCTCTAAATGGCTTCAGTACTATTGGAAATCTATTTTTAAATTCAATTATATCCTCAATAGATCTACAGACTTTTAACGGTGGACAAATATCCACAAAGTTTGTCAAAAACTCTTTGCTTCCTGTTTCATAGATTGCTTTCGGAGCATTAATGACGAGCTGATGTTTAAATGCAACATTAAAAATATCCAACAGTTTTTTACCTAATGGTGGAGGCAATCTTAGCAAAACCACATCATAAATACTAATAGGTTTTTCTCTAAAACCTTCCTTAAAGTATTTGCCAGCTTTGTCAAAAACAAAAGATTCGGTAACAGGATTTACAAATATGGTATCTGTTAATTTTCCGCTAAAAAAATTACTATTCTCTAAAACACCTCTCGAAGCCAAATCAACCTGATTGGCAAATGGATGTCTATTTAAAGCTTTTGCAAGATCATACAAAGAGTTTTCACTTGTGTGATTAGTATGATCCGTTAAAATCAACATTCTAAATTTCTGCATATCAAACCATTATTTCATCCAATAAACTGGGGTCATCATTTAGGCTTTTAAATAAACGCATTTTAAATTTTCCTTTTTGACTGAACAAAGTCTGAGCCATTTTATCTATTGCAACCATTGAAAGGACTGTTTGTATGTAGGCTTCAATAAGGTCATCCAAGCCAATACCCAATCTGTTAAAATCCCTTCTATCCATCAGTACCAATCTATTCGTATCACTTCCCCAACTGCCATCGGAATTTTTAAATGACAAATTTGTACCCAATATTTTCCAGCTATCTGTACTACTGGTAATATTATCTATCAATGGTTTTTCTGCTCTTCTGGCATAGGTACAAAGTGGCTTAATTCCGTTTTCTGTTGAACTGACCATCATACGAATATCAGCTACAAAAGTTTGGTTTTTTTGATTGGGAATGGTACCAACATGGTATAGCTTTCCTGCTTTCGTTATACTGCTCCAATTGGAATTACCGATTAAGCTCTGAACAATGAACAAGTTGTAATCAAATTCTATTTTCATAAATTCTTCCAACTCAGCTTCGGTAACTATCGTGTAAACTCCTTGTCCAGCATTGCTGTAGGGCACTTTAATAACAGCGTGCCCGCCCATTTTCTTAACCCACAATGGCACTTCATTTTTTCTTACATCCCAAATCGTTTCTGGAATATTTATTTTCAAGCCATAGTGCTCTAGTTCTGCATTAAATATATCATAGGCTTTAGCAGCGACCATTTTATTTCGACCTCCCGCAAGGCACGCAACAATAGGATTTAGAATTTTAGTTTTTGAATGGATTGGCAGCCTATTCCACGGTTTTTGTGTAACATACCGAAAGGCAGCCCTTATAGGAATAAACTTACCCTCTTCATTGCAAATATGCATTACCTGATCTTTGAAAATCACTTTGGGATTGGGATCTTTATCATAAAAAGGCACATAATAAACTGGCTCATTCATCACATCTGCAATTACTTCGGCATAACCAGAAGCTTCCATCGGATTTTTGTCATAAACAACAGCCAATCCGCCCTCAATTTTTTTCCGTAAACCTTTCAAATAAGGCTTAAATGTTCGTTCTACCATTAAACGATAGCTGCCTTGTTCCTGGTTATCATCTATCAAAGGCATAGATTTTTGACCAGAGGGGCAGGAATTGTTTTCAATCACCACCATTTGTCTCTTGGCACCAGCGGAGGTTACATTTAACAGATCGGCACCTCCCCAAAGAAAATGTTTGGATTTATGGTCTAAAACTTCTTTTAGTTTCGCCCCATTAACTTTTGGATGCAAATGACAATAACGTGAAATAATACGGTTCTGTTCCAAGTTAAGGAAGAAGCTGATCATTGGATGAATAGTGGCATTCAAAGCTTTGGGATACCAATGCATATGTGCTTCAAATTCATCAGGCTGGATACATTTTATTTTTTCCAATTTTCAATCCAAATTTTTAAAACGTTTGTTAAATATTTTGGATAAAAGTAGTATACTTTGTTTAAATAATTCTTAAAAAATTGTTATTTATTAAAAAAAATATTTCCCTCAAATAATCAACTTCAATTCACTCTAAAACGATCCAAAGATTGCCAATATTTATCCTTATAAATACTGTATTCAAGGTCGATTTTGTCTTTATATTGGTTTTGAATCTTGTAAACAACTTTTGAGGGTAATCTAAAATCTTTACAGGCAAGATATATTTCTCTAGCATTATCAGCCGTTTGCCTTCCAATGTTTAAATATCCCTCAGAGTCTTTCAAATCCTTCATCATTTCCTCTTCTACATCATTTAAAAATTTAAACATTTCAGCTTCAGGAAAACCGTTATTGCGTTGGCCATCATAAGGAATTTCAATGTGCATTACCCAGGGATGAGAAGCTTTGCTATCCCACTTTAACAATGTGGTATTCACCACGGCAATTAAAGGGTTCCCGTTTTTCAAAGTTGCTTCTAAACTTGCATACTCATCCTTTTCAGTATTGTATCGAATGCCATCATACTTTTCAATAAACTCTTTCTGTCTCCAGATCAAAAAGTCTTTTAACTTTGAAATAGGGATTAGTTCTTCCTCGGCTTCCTCTATTCCAATAACCGTCATATTATCAATATTTGTTACAGAATTTAATTCCCCTAAATAATTATCCATAAAAATATAGATACCATTGGTAATAGCTGCTTTATCTTCTTCCTTAAAATTTTTATGCGCGACAATGATGTCAATTTCATCTGGCATAAAATCATGGTTTTTAGAATAGAAAGACAAACTGTCACTGTCAAAGGTATAATCCCCCATCTTGATACCTAAATTATTGATGTCCATTGCGGGTTTTAAAGCAACAAACTTCCATCCATTTATTTTGGGAGCTGCCTCTACTAGTTCCTCTACGAAAACAATATTTCTGATTACTCCATCTGGGGTGAATATCAATTCAACTGTATTTTCATCTGGCATTCCAGTAAGAAAATAAAAGCCTTCTTTAATTTCTTCCAACTTTGGAGACATTTTATTAAAAAAAGCTTCAGAAATGTTTCCTTGCTCTTTTACAACTTTGAAAAAAGACTTTTCATTTTCTACAAACCAACTCCAAAATGCTTCATAAGAATCGGTTGATTTTTCTTTCCTGCCAAATAAATTTTTCAAAAAACTCATAAATAAAATTTAATACCTTGAATACAAATTACGTTGGTAACAAGAAGTAAGTGATAGATCAAGTTAACATGCTCAAATACTTTTTACAAAATATTAATTATCAAAATTTTGAATTATATTTTGATGGTTTTTAAATGGGTCTTATCACTTAGTTTTACCATAAATATCATGCTACTAAAATAATTATGATAAAGTTACAAATTTATTTCTTTAGTTCTGCAATAAATGCTTCAACTGCGGGATCAAAACTTGAAAAGTGATCTCCTTCCATTTTTATTAAATTCAGTTTTGTTTTATTAGAATACAATTGATCTACTGTATATTTCATTTTATTAAAACCATCATCTTCACCAATATACATTTGATGTGGTCTTACCATATGATCTAATGAATAAAGCGGTAAACGCATATAATTTTCAGCCTTATCCTGATAGTTATATGGAATGCGATCTTTTTCGGAAGCCCAATAATTTATTGCATCGATATCATACAGCCCGGCACTACTGCCGCTTTTGTATATTTCAAGATCGTCGTGTAAAGATAAATGAAGAGACATTCCTCCACCGATGCTGTGGCCAAAAACGGAAACTCGATCTCCGTCGATAAAGGGTTGACTTTTCAACCAATTGATGGCAGCTTTCGCATCATCAACCTCTCCACAAAATAGTTCGTAGTTTCCAGCATTACCGTTTTCACCTCTATAACTAGGAGCAAAGACAATAAAGCCAGCATCGGTAAATGCCTTACAGTCTGTAACATCGCCATAGCCTAAAGCAAAGCCACCATGTAAAAAAACAACTGCGGGTTTAGGGTTTCTTGGATCAATGATACTTGTCTCTAACAATGCTTTAAGTTGCCTTCCATCGGATTCATAATTCACCAATTTTATACCTTCATTCATATCCACAAATTCTTGATAATTTTGTGGTGCTTTGTCTTCTTTTGTGAGAACAGTTTTGAATCCTTTTCTGACTTCAATAAAATTCAAATTAGATACATTACCAACTGCATTTTTATCTATGGTGGCAAACCCACAACTACCAATAATTAAGCACAATGTGAATAGAGTAATTAACTGCGTTTTCATTTTAAAATAATTAAACCAGTAACTCTTGGATAGCAAATAAAACAGGTGCGCATAATTGACAAAGAAGTCAATGAATAATCGGACACTTACCTTATTGGCATCCCGAAAATTACGGGGTAAGTTTAAAAAAATTAATTTGGGAATTGTTTACGCTGCTGCAAGTTGCACAAAAAAAAATAATTTTCAATACAAAACACCGTAAATTGTTAATATTTTAGATAAAATAATGTTTGGAGTATATCTAATGCTTACTAATTTTCAATATATATTGGCTTCCCACAATATAGCCCACTTACTTCAAAGTGAAAACAAATGCTATCATTCAACATATTGGATGTTTCAACTTTATCATTTATAGCCTCATTGCCTAGAAATTTATAGTTAAATGATCCTAAAAAATTATTACCAGAATATTGAATTAACAATGCATTTGCTTCGTCTCGCCAAAACCCTTGAACATTTGCTTTTTGACAGAGTTTCTTTAAAGAATCAATTTGCATATTCGACAATATCGATTTGTTTTCAAATCTTTTTAATATATCATCCTCTCTTCCGTAAATTAGAAAACTACTTGTATCTATATTTTCTATTATTGAATCATTATACCGAATATAATAATCACTATGTTCATCTCGATATTCGTTAAACAAAAAAAGGTCAATGATATTGAAATTATCAATGTCAGTATGATTTTTTCCGACTTTAACGCTGTAGTGTTCCTGCTCTATTTCCAAAAATTTTAATACAATTGGGTTTTCATTTACAAAGTCATTCAATGCAATAATTGCTTTTTCATTTTTATCCCAATTCTTCAACAGCGCTTTTTTATCAATCCTAAAGTTATTCTTAGCTCTCATTGTACTAAAAACAAATTGCTCAGCTGCCAACAATGCAAAACACAAAATTGCGATGATTGTAAGAATACCGAATATTTTAGCTAATCCTTTTAAGCTCATTTACCAAATATAACATAAGTGATAAGACCAATTTAATAAACCTCAAAATATAATTCAAAGTTTTGATAATCAGTTTTTTTGTGAAAGTTATTTGTGTATTTTAATTTGATCTTACCGCATATTTGTACTTATTAGAAAGCACCAGCACCAATTTCAATAACGAATCCACTGTCGATGAAAGGGTGAAAACCAACATTCTTCCAACCCATTTTTATTCCCCAAAAATCTGTCCCTAAAGTGCGCAAAAATTTGAATGGCGTATTATTTATGTTCAAGCGCATTTTGATTCCAGCTTCAGAAACAAAAAACACATTATACTTCGTTTTTTCCGGATCTGTATTCACTTCATGAAACTCATAACCCAATCCAATGTAGGTATCCAACCATCGAGAAGCCGATGGACTGTGCACCACTTGATGACCGAATATTTTTATATATCTTTCTTGAGAATTTTCAATAATATTAAGATCTCCAAAATACAATTTGTGATAAATCCAGCCGCCTGTCATTGGTGCTTCTAATGGTTTTACTATGAAAAACGGAATAGAAACGCTTAAATTATTTGCTCCATCAAAACGGTAAGCCAAACTTACTTGCCTGAATATTTTTTCTTCCTTCGCCCACATTTTAATTGCACCATCTTCGTAGACAGTTTTTATTTGAGGCCATTTGTGTGGACGCTTATGCCTCATATTTTTCATCAATTCATTGTCAATGTCCGCTCTTGGAAATTCTGGATAGACCCGCAATTCGTAAGTTGACCCAGTTAAATATTCTCCAAATCTATTTTTAAATTTTTCGAAGTGTAAGTGATCATTTTTAATTGGCGGAAATATGATATGTTCTGGTAATCTTCGCTTAGCCATCCAAGCTTGAAAAGCTCCTGAAAAAAGCTTTCCTGTTGTAATTATGTCTCGAACTCCCCAGGCATCATTTATTCTTCTGGTCACGTCATAGCCTGGTGTAAAAATGCCATCGGCATTTTTATCGGTACAAGAAGCGTGTTTTCCTTCTTCGATTAAAATAGATAGTGGAAAAAAAGTTTGATCATCTACATCCAAAATATTTTGATACCAAAGTAAACCATGTGCCTTCGCAATTACTGCCTTAACTGTTATCGCATAATCAAAGTCTGGACAATCCCAAGCTTGATGCATTTGGATTTGTAATGTTATTGATTCAATGTCGTGATCGTGGGTACCCAGACCTATATCTTCCGAAAAATAATAGTAATAGTTGAGATCAATTGCCCTAACAGACTTCAAATCAATTAGCTGAGTTGAATGGTCTTTAAGTTTTAGTTCTTCTTTGGTGTGAGGTCGATTCTCTGTATAAATTGTTTTTATCTTGTAATAAACGACTGGGTTTTGGGCTTTGTCGAATGGAAAGGGCTCAGGAATTTTATTCGATCCATTGTTACTTTGTAGCAATGGTTCATCAGGAGAAAACCACAACATAGGTGCTGCAACAATTGCCAACTCTTCAAATGAAATA
Source organism: Bacteroidota bacterium (assembly GCA_020627525.1). Lineage (GTDB taxonomy): Bacteria > Bacteroidota > Bacteroidia > Chitinophagales > UBA2359 > JAHDGP01. Next base: position 210 of record JAHDGP010000102.1, on the reverse strand, counting down.
TTTGATTTTTTACCTTTCCAAATTACTCCTTCTAAATCATCTGGACAAAAGCCAAAAACATTTGTACCCAAAAGCCAACATAATATTGTAAATAGTATAAAAACCCTCAAAACATAAAATCATTTTATTAAACAATCAACGTTTATATATAGGATTAATTATAGTTTATGTTTCAAAAAAATGTCATTGTTGTTATTTTTCTAATGGTAG
>JAHDGP010000101.1 GCA_020627525.1 Bacteroidota bacterium | reverse complement strand
TATTATATATTATTTAGTAAAAATATTTGATTTCTAATTAAGAACGCAAAGTGATCCATAATATTGAATAATTCTAAAAATATAGAAGTACCCAATTTTTAGTTGACTTGAAAATACCGTCTTTGGGAAAATTTACAATTTGCTCTTCCCAATTCATATCTCGACTTTGCAAGGCTATTTTTATTTTATCTTTGGGTAGTTTCTTCTTAGAAATTTGAAACTCCAAGGCTTCATAAGGTACAAAAACTTTGTTTCCCCTATCAAACTTGATATAATTTGCAGTCCAGTCCGATGTATAACCCCACTTAAATGCGGGTTCAGCATCTGTCCAATCACGACCTGTCAAAACACGCTCACCCAATTGTTGCGAAGCGTGTATATTAATCAAACTGTCTGCACCTAACTCAAAATAAAGATCGCAATAGTAATTTTTGAAAAGTGAAGTATCATATTTCACCGAAAGGTATAAAAAATGCTCATCTTGTAAAGTATATAAGTCAACGCCTTCTTTTATAAAGGTTCTATTCGCTCCATCCCATTCGCCTTTATTCATATTTCCATCAATCAAAATTTTAGAAGCATTTCCTTTATGCACAAAACTACTATCAGCTTTGTTGACTGGGGTCCAGTTTCTTAGCAGTTTATCTTTTCCAGAAAGCAAAATTTCTTTATCTTTTTGAATGCTATAGTGAATGTGAGGCAAATCTGTTTCCAAGCTCCGCCAAGTTTTTCCGCCATCTAAGGTTTCAAAAATATATCCCGTACTTTCTTCCTCAAGGTTTCCACAAAAAATGTATCCTTGATTTTCACTTACAAAATTGATTGTTCTTATCATAAACCTTTTGTCAGGCTTTTGTGGCAAGGTATATGACTGCCAACTCTTCCTACCATTATTAGAAATGTCAACTTCATGCCTTCCTACATTATAAGATTTCTCCTTATATTGATAAATACCCATTGCAGATACTTCTTGTGGCAAAGATTCTTTCAAGAAAGCATTTTTGACAGCATCCAACTCTTCTCTATTATAGTCTATCCGTTTCCAAGAACTACCACCATCATTTGTCATATAAAAAAACGGTTTATAAGACTCTCGAAAACCCAATAAGGGTTGAACTTCAAATCCCCAAACAAGACCATTGTCTTTATCGTTGAAATAAAGTTCATAATAGTTTCTGTCAATTGCAGCAGAATCCTTTTCCATCGGATTTGCTTTCGTAACTCGTGGAGTATAAGTTGGACCTATTTCATTCCAAGACTTACCTCCATCCATTGTTTTCAATATAATGCCATAGTCGCCGCAGACAAATCCAGTTTTCTTATCTAAAAACTGAATGGCTTCTAAATATTCGCCTTGGGTTTGTAAATTTAACTGCCAATCTTTACCACTGTTTTTACTTTTGTAAATTCTGCCATTACCATAATCTATAGCCCAGTACTGATCTTCATAACTACACATTTTATGAAAAACGGTAGTATCATCTGGCATAGAATAGTCTTGCCACTCTTGTGCATTCACATTTAAAACACTAAACGCAATGCAAATAATAAATATTAGCCTCAAAAGTAAATTCATAGATAAAAGTTTAATTTTTCTACAAATTACCTCTTCTTTCCTGCTCTCTTTCTATTGCTTCAAACAAGGCTTTGAAATTTCCTTTCCCAAATGATTTTGCTCCTTTTCTTTGTATTATCTCATAAAATACTGTTGGACGATCTTGAATCGGTTTTGTGAAAATTTGTAAAAGGTAACCTTCTTCATCTCTGTCAACCAAAATGTTCAATTCTTTTAGTGGCTTTAGATCTTCTTCAATTTCTCCTACCCTTTCCGTTAAGTCTTCATAATATTCATCTGGCACATATAAAAATTCAACTCCCCTGCGTCGCAACTCTCCTACAGTATGAATAATATCATTCGTTGCTATTGCGATGTGTTGAACGCCTGCCGTTTGGTAAAATTCTAAATATTCGTCTATTTGAGATTTTCTCTTTCCCTTTGCTGGTTCATTTATTGGAAACTTTACATAGCCATTTCCATTGGAAACCACCTTAGACATAAGCGCAGTATATTCCGTAGAAATATCTTCATCATCAAAAGTAATCAACAACTTAAAGCCCATTACCTCTTCGTAAAACTTGATCCAGTCATTCATTTTACCAAGCTCCACATTTCCAACACAATGATCTACGTATTCCAGTCCAACAGGCTTAACTTCCATCAATGATTCAGCCTTTTCAAAACCTGGCATAAATGGTCCCGTATAATTTTTTCTTTCTACAAATTTATGAATTGTATCACCATAGGTATGAATGCCAGAAACGACTACTTCACCAAATTCATCTTTCATAACCACTGGCTCCATAAATGATTTAGCACCTCTTTTAATTGTTTCCTCGTAGGACTTACGAGCATCATCCACCCAAATTGCCAGCACCTTCACACCGTCTCCTTTTAAAGCAACGTGTTTTGTAACCTCATGGTCTGGATGCATTGCAGTTGTTAAGACAATTCTGATTTTCCCTTGTTGCAAAACATAAGAAGCTTTATCACGCATTCCTGTTTCTGGTCCGGCATAAGCAACCAAAGAATAGCCAAAAGCAGTTTGGTAAAAATAGGCAGATTGTTTTGCGTTCCCGCAGTAAAATTCAATATGATCAGTTCCTAATAAGGGTAAAAAATCAACTTCCGAAGGTGATTTAACTTGATCTAAAGTTTCAGACATAATATTATTATTTATTTTTAATAAATACCCGTGTCACATTCTTTGCGACTCAAAATTTATCAGATACTAAGGAATCTCTCCCATAATTGTATCAATGTTCTAACCAAGATTTATAATAATCTTTTATTTCAATTTCCAAAGCAGCTTCCGTAACCTGCAATGGTCTAAATGTATCGACCATTACAGCCAATTCTTTTGTTTCTTTTGCACCAATGCTCTTCTCCACTGTTCCTGGATGTGGTCCGTGGGGAACCCCTCCGGGATGCAAAGTGATCATTCCTCTTTCTACATTTTTTCTACTCATAAAATCTCCATCCACATAATAAAGTACTTCATCAGAATCTATATTTGAATGATTATATGGAGCGGGAATTGATTGTGGGTGATAATCAAACAATCTAGGTACAAATGAACAAACAACAAATCCTCCAGCAGCAAATGTTTGATGAACAGGTGGCGGTTGATGAATTCTTCCGGTTATTGGTTCAAAGTTGTGAATAGAAAAACCATAAGGGTAATTTTGACCATCCCAGCCAATAACATCAAATGGATGAAAAGCATAATAATACGGATATATTTGTTGTTGCTTTTTCACATTGATTTTAAACTCTCCTTTTTTATCAAATGTTTCCAAAACTTCTGGCACCTTTATATCTCTCTCACAAAACGGCGAGTGTTCCAATAGTTGACCATTATTATTTACATATTTTTTGGGATAAACAATTGGGCTAAAAGACTCAACAATGAACAACCTATTATCGCTTGTATCAAATTCAATTTGATATATTGTGCCTCTTGGAATTATCAAATAATCTCCGTATTCAAAAGGAATATTTCCATACATCGTTTTGAGTGTCCCCGTGCCTTCGTGAACAAAAATCATTTCATCCGCATCTGCATTTTTATAGAAATAATCCGTCATTGAGTGCTTAGGAGCAGCAAGTACTATATGTAAATCGTTATTAATAAGTACTGGAATCCTACTCTCCAAAAAATCATCAGCTGGTTTCACGTCAAATCCGAGGTAACTTCTATGGCACAATTGTTTTGTAAGTGCAATTTTCGGTTCTACAGAGTAGGAATCTTCCACTTTCATTATGGCAGTTGGCGGATTGTGTCTGTATAAAATCGAGTAGTTATCAGAAAAACCTTCTGTTGAAAATAATTCTTCTGAAAAAAGTGTTCCATCTTCCTTACGGAATTGAGTATGTCTCTTTTGAGGAATCTTTCCAAGTTTATGATAATGAGGCATATATAACTCTTTGATTTAATATTTTAATATCTGCGCTAAATTAACCAAAATGCTGCCATTTTTAGAACTTAAAGATTAAATATAACAGAATTTAATATGAGCTTAAACGACTTTATTTGAAATTCTTAACATCTCTATTTTCAATATTCCTGAAAAAATTGTATTTTTGATGACTCACTTTCGTATAAGCGCAACAAATGCTTATATATGTTTATCTACTAATATGATAAACAATTCACTTATATATACAACTCAAAATTTATATGTGTTTTACCAGAATAGGTATCATTTATCTATTTTAAGTAATGTTGTGTATACCAGGCAATAACATATTTACTAATTATTAAAACAACAATAAGCAACTATTAATTTTAAAATTTGAATTATATAAATTGTTGCTGTTTATTCAAAACTTAAAACTAAAATGAAAAAACAACTTCCTTCGCTACTTCCACTGAGTATTTTACTTTGTGTAATACTCAACTTATGCATTCCCATCAATATCCATGCTTTACCGGTTATTATTGAAAATGATTCAACAATCATTCATCTTGAATATGGCTGCGCACATATAGAAATCACACCCACGACTTGTGGCTTTGACAACGGAATTATCTATATTGAATATGCCAATCATGATGGAGCAACAACTTACTTGCACAAATTGGTTTCTGTTGAAACTGGAGTGGAATACCCAAATGCTTCTTACTTAGATTTTGCTTACGGTGATTTGCCAGCTGGGGATTACACCTTACAAATTTACAACATACTCTCAAACTTTGAACTCCTTTGTGAAGAGGGAATTGTGCTGACTGTTCCGGATGGTTGTGATATTGACATTGAGGAACCGGGCGATGGTGAAGAACCAGGAGACGGTGAAGAGCCAGGAGATGGTGAAGAGCCAGGAGACGGTGAAGAGCCAAGCGATGGTGAAGAGCCAGGAGATGGTGAAGAGCCAGGAGATGGTGAAGAGCCAGGCGATGGTGAAGAGCCAGGAGATGGTGAAGAGCCAGGAGACGGTGAAGAATCGGGAGATTATTGTGCAAATTTAAGAGTTGTACCTGCTACTTGCGATTTTCCAAATGGAATGGCAACACTGTTTTTTGAAGGAATCGTTTTTGGTCAAACATATTTATATACATTGACAACTCCAACTGGTATTGTTCATACAAATGCTACCTATACAGAAGCCTTTTTTGATGGTTTATATGCTGGCATTTATACGGCTGAAGTTATTGATATATATGATACAGAGGAAACAGTGTGTACCTTTGATTTTGAAGTACCTGAAAATTGTGAAACAGAAGGAAATATTGAAAATACAGATTGCGTTGAAATGCAAATTGATTCTATTGATTGCGGTTTTGACAATGGGGCTGTAACAATTTTTTACCCTGCTGGAACTCCAGGTGTTTCTTATCTTTATATTCTTACCGATCCTGTTGGAACAGAATTTACCAATGCATCTTATGAACCAGTTTTCTTTGATGATTTAATGCCCGGTACATATATTGTAGAAGTAGTTGATTTTCATGGTGATGGATCTACTGTATGTTTGACTGACTTTGTTTTAACTGGAAATTGTGTTGATGATCCATATATATGTGATGGGGATTTTGTAAACACTTGTGTAAAACCAATTGAGCCTGCTGTTTTCTGTCCTCAGTTTTGTTTGTTTAATGGCACCAATGGAGTCGATACAGATTATTTAATAAAAGTTATTACAAGAAATGAAATTTTAGAATTCTGTTCTATCACTTACATTGGAAACGAATGCTTTAAATTTGTTGCATTACCTGTTGTAGAAACTGCTTATGAAACATTGCTTGTTGTTGGATGTAATGGAGATGGTATCTGCGACAGTATATATTACAACATTACAGTTGGTCCGTGTGAAGAAATTAGAGATGAAAATGGTTATCCAGTTGATATAATTTCAGATTCAACTGATGAAAGAATTGATTTGGATATTGAAAATAAGATTGAGTTTGCAGCATTTCCAAATCCAACGAAAGACATTTTGAATATTAATGTTCAAAACGATATTGAAGAAGAACAGTCTGTTGTAATCTACAATACACATGGGCAGTTAATGGAAATTCTAAATTTAGGAACTGCATTAAATAATAATTTATCTTTAAATTTAGGTTCCTATTCAAAAGGAATGTATTTTGTTGTTTGGCAAACGCCAACTAAAAATAAAACGAGACAGATTATTTTAGAATAATCTCTAAAAATATAGACCATTTTTGAAACTGGTTTTAGGGAACTTTATGGAAAAAGAGAATCGAATGATTCTCTTTTTTTTGCTCTTTTGTGAAAAATGACTATATTTCTTTACTATGAATCAATAAGGGCTTGGCAGAATAACAATCTACATTTCCGTAATTTAACCATTATACAAATAATTGACGAAGAACGAATACATAGAATTTGAAATTAATAACTCAGATAAGTTTAATGATTTAACTAAACTTTTAGACTTAATTTCTGAATCAAAAAAAAGTGGAGATTATAAGACGGACGAATATTGGTTAGACAAATTTCCTGACTATGCGCTTGAACACTATTATTTTTCAGATAATGATTTAAAGCCTGAATTTGAAACCAGCAAGTCTGATGGTGAAACTTGGCATTTCTATTCAATGACAGAACACCTCGTTAAAAATCTTGATGTTGAATTTTTTGAATGTAAAAATGTTGGAGAGAGAAAAGGGCAACTTGCATTCTATGCTTGTGGTTATCCTTATGGCGGAATTACTGGATTAACATTTTTTCTAAACTCATTTGGGTTTAAGGCTATAAAAATTGATGAAGGCGGAGGCGTTTATAATGTTCAATGGATATCAGAAACTGAATTTCAATTGTCTGCAATCAAAATAGATAGCAAACTCTAATTCAATTTTGGATAAGATTAAAATTGATACTTAGAAATTAGCAACAAGAAAAAAAATTTGGAAGCAAAATATCCATCCTGCTGAATGCATTTATTTGTTTATCTTTAGCTTGTGGTTATCTGCTACAGTAGCTGTTTCGTGGGTTTGGTTTTCAAACGGTCGATTCAGCCGCAGTCTGAGACGAGTTAATGAACCCGAACTTACGCATCAGCAGCACGGCATTTGCTTGAAGCGTTCCAAAAAACGTTATGAATAAATTTATACTGATTCTTATATTATTTACTATTATTGGATGTAACTCAAATCAAAGTTCTTTACCAATACAAGAAGTGGTTTTCGATTCAAAAAATGAACTGAATTATACTAGTAAAATTGGAAATGAATTTTATTTAGAAAATAATAATCTTACCATACAAAACGGTAAAATTATAGCTTATATAACAAATGGCAATTTAGTTAAATATTTTGAAAAAGAAATAACAATTAACGGGAAACAAACTATGCAATTAGAATTTGAAAATTTAAACTTGAATGAATTTCGTGAAAGAGTGGAAAAATTATAGATGTCCTGAGCGCGAACAAAAGTAATCAAGTACTTATTTGCTGTTAGTAGGTTCGTTAGGATGAAGTTAGAAACAAACAAAGGGAAACCATCTCTTAATTAAAATGTCTAGTATTATAGATCCTTCATTAAAATTTTATACTAAAAACAATGAAACACCTCGCACTCTTCACAACACTATTTCTTTGCATAAACCTAGTAAGTCAAGACATTTATCAAAGGGTAAAATTATTCCCTACAACCGCTGAAATCGAATCTTTGCAAAAGGCTGGAATTGATGTTGCTGAAGGATATAATTTTGATGAAAAATACATTGAATCAGATTACTCAAAAACAGAAGTTGAAAAAATAAAACAGCTTGTTTCTAACTATACTGTTCTGTATAAAAATTCAAATGAATATTACAATCAACAAAGAAAAAAATATAAATCTGCTGGTAATTTAGACTTTAGCTGTTTTGATTCTAACGAGTTCCCCACCCCGCAAAATTTTCAGCTGGGAAGCTACGGTGGCTTCCTTTCCTATAGTGAAATATTGGCTCATATGGATAATATGTATAGTTTGTATCCAAATCTCATTTCTCAGAAAGAACAAATAGGCACTTTTTTAACCCATCAAAACCACCCTATTTACCATACCATCATAACTGGTTCGACAAATGTTTCTACAAAACCACAAATTTTATTTAACTCCATTCACCACGCCAGAGAACCAATGTCTGTAGTTCAAAACATCTATTTTATGTACTACTTGTTGGAAAATTATGGCACAAATGCAGACGTAACGTATTTGATGGACAACACAGAAATTCACTTTGTACCAGTCATCAATCCAGATGGTTATTTGTTAAATGAAAGCCTCTACAGTTATGATGCAAATACAGATACACACGAATTTGCATATTTTAGAAAAAACGGTAGAGATAATAACGGAGACGGCATTTTTAATACGCAAGATGGGGTCGATCTCAATAGAAATTACGGATACGAATGGGGATATGATGATGAAGGATCTTCGTCCGATCCGACATCGGCAACATATCGCGGTCCAGCTCCCTTTTCGGAGCCTGAAACCCAAGCAATGAAGTTTTTATGTGAATCTCACAATTATGTAATGGCATTCAACTATCATTCTTATAGTAATTTGCTTTTATATCCTTGGGGATATGATTACCTGGCAACCCCTGATGACAATGTTTTTAGTAATTTATCAGAAATAATGACTTCGCAAAACGATTATGAATATGGCATTGCTGCTGATGTTATCTACAAAGCAAATGGAGATTCTGATGATTGGATGTATGGCGAACAAAGTACGAAAAATAAAATTTTTGCATTTACTCCTGAGGTTGGAACGAGTGGAGATGGATTTTATCCTGCCCAAAATAGAATTTTGCAATTGTGCAAAGCTACCATTGCACAAAATATGTATGCTTTAAAATGTGTTCACAATTACGTTGAAGTGAAACCGCAAAGTCTAAATGCAGAGTTAACAACAGTAACTGGCAATCTTATATTTGATTATAAAAAGTTTGGATTGGCTGCTGGCAGCAATGTGGTAAGTGTAACTTCTAATGATCCAAATATTTCTATTTCCGGGACGATTGATTTAGGCAATCAAAACATGGGAGACTGTGGAACGATGGCTTTTGATTATCAACTGAATGGCTCTTTAGCCTATGGTACAGAAATTATTTATACTGTTTCTGTAGACAATGGTGCTCATATTTATCAAAAAGATTATTCCACTAATGTAACACTAGGTGCTGCTCAAGGTGTTGAAACTACCTTGATTACCTTTGATGATGCCAATGATTTTATAGCAGACAATGGCTGGGGGCTTTCAAGTGATAATCATTCAGCTCCATTTTCAGTAACAGACAGCCCTGGAGGCGCCTCATTAGACAATCAAAAAAATACGCTTACTATAAAAGACACCTTTGATTTAACCAATGCACTTTATGCAAACTTGCAATTTTGGACGAAATTTGATACTCAAGACAATCACGATTTTGTTGAAGTTTTAGCCTATGATGTGGACAGTCAAAGTGAAACTGTTTTGTGTGGAAAATATTCGAAATTTAGCCCTTATCAAAACTTTGGTTATCCCTCCTATTTTGGTCATAACAACTTTGACACTTGGTACAATGAAAAAATAAATTTACAAGATTTTATTGGAAGTAGAATTCAAGTAAAGTTTGTTTACAATTCCAATCTTTACATAAATTATGATGGATTTTATTTGGATGATTTAAGTGTTGAAATCGCTCAAAAACCCGCCCTAACAACCAACTACAATTGTAGAGTATTTTTGGAAGGATGTTATTTGAGCAATGCAACAATGAGAGCAGATATTACTGCACTAATTCCTAACAACCAACCTTTTAACACCGCCCCTTACAACTATCAAGGCAATGAAAGTATCGGCACAATACCTGCAAACATGGTGGATTGGGTACTTGTTGAAGCGAGAACAGGTACGCCCAATGAAAATGTAAGAGGAACCAACATAGTTGAACAAAGAGCCGCAATGCTTTTAAGCGATGGAAGCCTTGCTGGAAGCAATGGTCTGGCTGGGGTTGATTTTTTCAACCTTAATGATATTGACGAATATTACTTTTGTATTCGACATAGAAACCATTTGGACATCTTGTCAAATTCCAGCACAACTGCGCAAGCCAATATCAATCAAGATTTTACGAATAATGTAAATTCAGTTTTTGGAAACAACCAGATCAAACAAGCAGCTGATGGTAGATTTACAATGTACGCTGGCGATTATACTCAAGATGGAATTATTTTGAATACCGATTTTGATTTGTGGAAATTACAACAAGCAGAACTGTATATTTATAGGAGTATTGATGGCAATTTGGATGGAAATGTCAGTATTACAGATTTTGATAGCTGGTCCTTAAATCAAGCGAAATTGGGAGTGGCAGAAATTAGAGAATGATTTTTTACTAATCTAACATTATTGTTATAGTATTTTTATTTAGATAATAACAAAACAGTTGGTTTGTTTGACAATTCTAAAATATTTAAAGATGCGTTAAATTTTATTCTGCATTTCTTTGGATAAAAAAGTAAACTTTGTAACTTAGTGCCACGAAAGTATTATAACCCTATTATGAATTAAACGATAAGCCTCTGATGGAATTCTCAGGGGCTTATTTTTTTGCTATGAAGTCAACTTTATATACATTATTGATTTCAATTTTTGTAGTTTTTTTCTGCTCTTGCAATCAACCCCAAAGCAATAAAGAGGCTGTACAAAAAATCTATGGCAAAACGATGGGTACAACCTACTCTATTCTTTTTGCTTCTCATCAAAACCCTACTGAATTAAAAGCATCTATTGATTCACTGCTGTTAGATTTTGATTTTGTAGCTTCTACCTACAACCCTGAATCGGCAATCTCTGCCTTTAACAACCATCCTAAATTAACGACTAACAAGGGCCATTTTTTAGAATTATTGGAACGGTCTAGAATCATTTTTCATAAGACAAAACGAGCATTTGATCCTACGATAATGCCCCTTGTCAGTTATTACAATTTTGGAAGTGAAAAAATCGACAAAACAAAAACGAGTCTTGATTCGATCAAGGCTTTGGTAGGATTTGATAAAATTTCTTGGGTTTATGCAGGGGATGTTTTGACTGTAGAAAAGCAAAATCCCAAAACCCAATTAGACTTTAACGCTATTGCTAAGGGATTTGGAGTAGATTTGGTGGGACGCTTGTTAGAAAGCAAAAATATAGAAAACTACCTAGTTGAAATCGGTGGCGAGATGCGAGCGCGGGGGCAAAAACCCGATGGCTCGATTTGGAAAATATCCATTGACAAGCCAGAAGACAATCAGCGAGTGCGGCAACCTTATATTGGCATTAAATTAAAGAATAAATCAATTGCTACTTCTGGAAATTACCGAAATTTTAATATCATTGATGGCAAAAAAGTTGGACACACCATCAATCCCAAAACGGGAAAACCTGAAATTACGAATTTACTTTCAGCCTCCATTATCGTTGAAAACTGTATTGATGCGGATGCCTATGCTACTGCTTGTATGGTGATGGGCTTGGAAAAATCCAAAGCTTTTGTTAAGGAGCATAATTTAAGTGCAATGTTTATTTTTGTAAATGATCAAAACGAATTTGAAGTCTGGCAGACGGAGGATATTGATCGGTTGTTTTAGAACGGGCATAAATAGCTTTTTTGCTTACTATTTTCTACAGCTTTTTCATTTTATATTTCCATTTTTGTTTACCTAGTTACCAAACGTTTGCATTTTCC
>JAHDGP010000100.1:8030-11783 GCA_020627525.1 Bacteroidota bacterium | reverse complement strand
AGTGGTACAATATTGTTTAAAGATTCTTTGACAGCAGATTCAAAGTTCCACTTATAATAAGACATGTAAATTGTAGTTTCGCTAGGACCATACATATTCACAATTTGGGCATTAGGAAAGGTGTTTTGCCACAGTTTAGCTGAATTGTTATAAAGTGCTTCGCCACCAAAAAGCGAATAACGAAGATCTACACTTTTTAACTTGGGTAAATATTTTTGAGTTAAAGAAATGATACTTGGAACCAAACAAACGACCGTTATTCTATATTTTATCAAGCAATCTAAAATGACCAGTGAACGCACACCAGATTGTGGTAACAGGTAACAACAAGCTCCAAGTGATAAAGGCACTAAAAAAGAAAAAACGGAAATGTCAAATGTCCAATGAAATGGTTGTAGAAAACGATCATTTTCATCAAATTTAAAATAATCAAACATCCATTCAAAACAATGATCCAATCCATTTTTAGGAACGGGAACGCCTTTGGGTTTTCCAGTGGAACCAGAAGTGTATAAAACAAAGGCTTCTGAACTGTTTACCCTTGGAACTAGATTTATGTTCTTAGGAAAAGATATGTCTTCAAAACTGATTTTTAGTGTTGGTACACTTTGTAATTGATTGTTTTCTGATTGAGCTAAAATCAGATCAGGTTGGACATCCTCAATTATATAATTTTGCCTTTCGATAGGACTGTTTAGCAATATTGGTACATAAGCAGCACCATATTTTAACACTGCGCAAATTGTCGCAACTGTCCAAAAATCATCACTACAAATAACGGCAATTCGGTTGGCTTCAATATTACTTAAACAAAGTTGATTGTAAACATATTCGATGTGCTTATTTAAATCATTATAGGAATGATACTTCCCTTGAGCGTAAATGGCGTTGCGCTCAGGAAATTGATTTGTTCTTGCAAAAACATGTTGGTATGAAAAGTTATCAGTCAAATTGTTTTTATAGGATCTACAAAGATGTAAAATATAGTTTGAGAATGTTCATAGTTGTCGTCAAAATATTATCCATTTAAAATAGAAAAAGAATAGCTTTTATATTTAAAATAGCTTTATTTGCTCTCAGCACCATCAAAAATATCCAATAATAGTTCTGCAATTCAATGTTTTCAGTGTTTCTAATGCAAAATAAATCGAAATCTCAATAATAGTTAAGTTATTAACAATTAAATGTTTATGTAATTGTTACCTTTGAATAATATTTAAATAATTGCCTTAATTTGTTCACCTTGAATCAAATGAATTATGAAAGCTATTCTACAATCATTGGCATTAATATTCTGTTTCGTATGCTCTTTAAATGTACTTGCTCAAACAAGTCTCTCAGTAAGTTCAATTAGAACGGATGCAACCTTTGAGCATATTGGGGTAAATGCATCTATAAATGGAGATACAAATTTAAACAGTAAAATGGATTTGTATTACAAAGTGGCTGGTGCGGCAACCTACCTACATGCTGGCAAAAGTATGCGTGCTCACCCCGGTTTGGTAATTGATGGCAGTACGTGGAATTACAACTTTCACGCAGCCAGCGCAATGATGCTCGTTCCAGATAATGATTATGAATTGAAAATGATTTTCTCTGATCCTGACGGTGGTGGAACAATCATCTACAGAACAGTCAGAACCAAAGCAATTCCAGAACCTTCTATGCAATCGGTGAAATATGTCGTTCCTGGAAGTGGAGGAGGTACAGGGACCTTAGCCGATCCGTTTCAGGGTTTGCAAGCCGCAGCAGATAATGCTCAAGCTGGCGATCATTTTGTTGTAAAGCCTGGGACTTACTCCAAGTTTGCAATAGAAAACAACGGAACTGCGCAAGCTCCAATAAGCTTTAAAAGTGAAATTTTGCATACTGTCATTATTGATGGAGGTGGAGCAAGTGGGGGAATTATTGTTTTGGGAAGATTTGATAATGCGCCTACGAAACATATTATTATAGATGGCTTTACAATTCAAAATGGACGCTACGGAATTGATGGACAGCATACACAGTTCGTTACGGTGCGAAACAATATAATGACGGATGTAGATTATGGTTTTGTCAATAGAAGAGAATCGAGTTTGGAACAAGATCAATACATTTTTAACAATGAATTTATAGGCAACACGACCTGGCCTCAATCAGGAATTCCTAACGAAAGAGCTATTGATGTAAGAGGAAACAATAATGTAATCAGTTTTAATACAATCAAAGATTTTGGCGATGGGATTTCTACTGATGGACCGTCATATCGGGTAGCTTATTCGATAGATATTCACAATAATGAGATTAAAAATATAGTTGACGATCACATAGAAATTGACGGTTTGGTTTCGAATGGACGTGTTTATCAAAATCGAGGATTTAATGGGAGAGCGGGTGTTAGTCTGGCACCGATATTTGGCGGTCCCGCTTATGTTTTTAGGAATGTATTTTTTAATATTGAAAACAGTGCTTTTAAAATGAACCGTTCTCCGTCGGGTCTGGTAATCGTAAACAATACAGTTATAAATGAAGGAAATGCAATTAGTTCTCCCGCTGGTTGGCAGAATACCTATTTTAGAAACAATGTTGTTTTTGCATCACGATATTGTTTTGAAGAATATGATTTGGTAAGTGGAAGCATTGATGATTGGGATTACGGAGCTTATAAATCTACTAGAAGTGGCGACAGCGGAGGACCGTGGTTTAAGTGGGACAATATCAGATATAACAATGTGCCTGCATTGCAAGCCAGTGGAGTGCTTGAGGGAAACAGTATAGCAGTAGACTTTGGAGATTTTGTCAATGTAACTTTGCCAACAACTTACGGCATTTCTTATGATCCATCGCAAAGAGATTTTAGACCAACAAATGCATCTGCTGTGATAAATTCAGGAGTCAACTTAAACAACTTGAATCGAGTTTTTGTAACAGATGGAATGGTAGACAGAGGAGCCTTAGAGTATGGGAGTCCATCGCCAGTTTACGGAGCTGTTTTTGGTACGAATACTTGTGCAGATGGCATTAAAAACGGAACAGAAGAATATATAGATTGTGGAGGAAATTGTCCGCCGTGTAATGATTGTCCTTATGCAACAGCCATTGTTTCGGATTTACCAATTCAGACCAACTTGAATCTAAAAACTACTGATTGGATTTACACAGATGGCGTAATACCAAGTTTTGGAAATGTGACAATGAAAGCTGGAAATTGTGTTGGAGTAGGTAAGGAGTTTGAAGTGATTAATGGCGGTATTTTTGCAATTGATATTGAGGATTGTAATTGATTATTTTTAAGTCTCTCATTTAATCAAAAAAAAATGATTCAAAAACACAACCTTTAAAGTGTTTTAAATTTGTTTTTTGGATCAGCCGCAAACTACTCGCAACCTTCCTATAGGAAGAAGGCACCTAGTACGAAATTTTTTGGAATTTTCCAAAAATATTTTTAAAACCCTCATTTAATCAAAAAAAAATGCTTCAAAATATGCCCTTAAAAATGTTTTAAATTTGTTTTTTGGATCAGCCTCAAAGTACTCGGAAAACTACTCGCAACCTTCTTATAGGAAGAAGGCAACTATTACGAAATTTTTTCGAATTTTCCAAGCATTTTGCAAAAACTCTAGCTTAGCCTAAAAAAAGTCTTCAGAATGCGACCTTAAAAATTTTTTAAATTATTTTTTTGAATTGACTTCAAACTACTGGAAAACCTACTCGCAAAACCTACTCGCAACCTTCCTATAGGAAGAAGGCACCTAGTACGAAATTTTTTGG
>JAHDGP010000100.1:0-7930 GCA_020627525.1 Bacteroidota bacterium | reverse complement strand
TAAATTTGTTTTTTGGATCAGCCTCAAAGTACTCGGAAAACTACTCGCAACCTTCCTATAGGAAGAAGGCACCTAGTACGAAATTTTTTGGAATTTTCCAAATATTATTTTCAGAACCTCATTTACTCTAAAATAAATGATTCAAAACACAACCTTAAAATGTGTCAATTTTGTTTTAGGATCAGTCTTGAGGGAGAAGCTGGCTTTGTGGGCGTGAAGGATTTCTCTAATCAACATTAAGCCTACTCCCTGACCTGTTGCTTTGGTGCTGAAAAATGGAGTGAAAAGTTTGGAAGCCGTTTCAGAATCAATTCCAGGTCCATTGTCGGAAATGGTAAACTGAGTAGGGTGGACCGAACACGAAATAATGATCTCACCACTTTGCCCAATTGATTCTGCTGAGTTTTTTATCATATTAGTTATGACTTGTTCTAACAATACTTCATCCGCAAAAAGAATGATTTCAGGAACAGGCATTTCAAATTTAATTCTGATGTTTTTTTCAAGAGCTTTATGATTGAAAAGCTGCCCCGTCTTTTTTAAGAGTTTTACAAGGTTGATATTTTTTTTGTTTGGTGAAGGAAGTCTGAGTAGCGAAGCGTAATTTTCCATAAATGCGCTTAGACCTACATTTCTTGTTTTTGCAATTTCAAGAAATTTTTTCAATTCTTCATCCTCTTGTTTTTGAAAACCAAACTCAATAACAGAATCAAGAATTGAGTTGATGGCTCCCATACTGTTGTTGACTTCATGTGCCATCATTCTTATAATTTTTCCATAGGCTTCTTTTTCAGACTGTAGCAATTCAATAGAAAGGTTGTCAATAAGAATGAACTTTCGTTTAAAACCCTGATGGATGAGTTCGTTTGTTTGACACTTGTATTTATCTATACCGTTAACGGAAATCATTTTTGATTGTCCAGTAGATAGACGGAGTATAGATTGAATCAGATTTGAAGAATTTTGTGATAAGTCTTTTCCAAGAACGGCATCGGGTAAGTTGAGCATTTTTTTAGCAGCAGGATTGATATTGGCTACAAGACCATCAAAATCCAAAATGATGATGCCAATCGGTGTGACTTCAATAAGTTTTTGAATGAAGAAACTTTGTTCAGACATCATTGTTCTTTCTTTTCGCAAGCGATCAATCATTTCATTGTACACATCCACTAACTTGTCAATTTCTTTTGAACCAGTTTTTACATATTTTATACTAAAGTCAGCATCTTTAATAGCGTCAGTACCAGACTGCATTAATTCAATTGGGTTGATAAATGATTTGTAAAGTAAGTAGCTAAAATAAAGACTTAGAATAATTAGAAATTCCGTTGCGATAAACCACCATATTCTATCTTTTAAAAGAAAATAGATCAGTACAATTAGTACTAAATGCAATAGGCCAATAAAAAAGCTATACTTAAATTTTAGGCTCATGTTTTATCCCATATTTTTCTAGTCTGCGATACAAGGAACTTCGAGTGATGCCCAAAGCTTTAGCTGATGCACTAACTGAGTGATCGTATTTTGCCAATGCTCTTTTTATAGCGTCAATTTCAATTGCTTGTAAATTTAATGCATTTGATTGATTTGTTTTGGATTCAGAAAAATTAAATGCTGGAAGAAAGTCCTTTCTTATCAAGTCTTTCTTGTTTAAATTTAGGATAAATGTTCGTTCAATGATGTTTTTTAATTGCCTTATGTTGCCCTTGTATTCTTGATTCGACAACCAGTTCAGAGTCTCCTCATTTATGTATGGGCGTCTTGTGTTGTATAGCTGAGATACATTATTAATAAAATAGTTTACCAAATCAGGAATATCAGATTTGCGATCATTAAGGGGTGGGAGATGGATGTTTATTAAATTTATGCGGTAAAAAAGATCTTCCCTAAACTTACCGTTTGTCACCTGCTTTTCTAAATTTCGATTGGTAGCACAGATAACTCTTACATCGGTTCTTTGCGTTTCACTTGATCCTAATTTTTCAAATGTCTTTTCTTGTAGCACACGCAATAATTTTACTTGACTTGCCAGTTCAAGTTCACCAATTTCATCCAAAAAAATAGTGCCTTTATTCGCCTTTGTAAATCTTCCTTCACGATCTGAAACAGCTCCCGTAAAAGTGCCTTTCAAATGTCCAAACATTTCACTTTCAAACAGATCATTGGGAATACCTCCTAAATTGACTTTTATGAAAGGAGCGTGGTTTCTTGTACTTCTTTGATGAATGGCTTCTGCAATCAATTCTTTCCCTGTCCCACTTTCTCCAGTTATCAAAACGCTTGCTTCGGTGCCAGCTACTTTTTCAACCATTGCCATGACAGCTAACATCTCTTTACTGCTGCCAATAATATTGGTGTTTTCTACTGTTGCTTTAGAATTTGAAAAATGATTTTCTGTGTGATGTATTTTTTTTATATTTTCAATAGAATTAATTAAATCATTATTGTTCCACGGTTTGGCAATAAAATCTTTTGCACCCAACTTCATTCCTTCCACAGCAATTTGTACAGTAGCCCAACCTGTCATCAAAATTATTGAAATTTTAGGATGTGAATTCCTAACAGTTTTCAATAGATTTAATCCTTGTTTTCCAGATGTATTTATTGTGAAATTCATATCCAATAAAATAAAATCAGGAGACAATTGTTCGATGGTTTCCATAGCGACAGATGGGTGATGAATGCTTGTTACCTCATACCCTTTTCTACTCAATAGTAGCTTGAGGCTTGAGCAAACAGCTCTATCATCATCTATTATAAGAATTTTCATCATTCTTTACTTGTTTAACGAACGCAAATTGTAAAAGTTGATTTAAGTACGTGAACATAAGTAATCAAGTATTCAAAAATTATCTTTTTCTGATTTTCTTCGTCAAAAAAATAAACCGTAGCCCCGCTATGCTTGATTTTTTTTCTTGTAAATCAAAAAAATATCTATTTTGAAATACCCGATTATTTATGTTCAAGTACTTAATTAATCTTCATGTAATGAATTTGCTGGAGTTATTTTGGCAGCTTGTAAACTTGGAAACAAAGCGCAGGTAAAAACCAACATCAAAATAATGATACTTGAAAATATAATTGATTTAAAAAACAATGCATCTTTATATTCTGTCACATTTAGAATAGGAATTTGAATTGCAAAAAATATTCCTATAACCAAAGCCAATCCTGTTAAAAAAAGTATTTCTAAAATAAACTGTTTGCTTATATCCAAACTGTGCGCGCCCAAGGCTTGACGCAATCCAATTTCTGCTTTTCTTTTATTGATACTATATGACAGCACTCCAAAAAGACCAAAGGCTACATTTAAACATAAAAAGATACAAATAAATAACAAAGCATACAACATCAGCCAGCTTTTACGGCTATCTTCTATTTTCATTTTGTCTAAATTCTGAACAATAGAACCGCTAGTGCCAGTAGATTCTCTAATAATTTGTGCTAATCTCTCTTCAAAAGATGCTGGAGTATTGGCTTGCATTTTTAGGATAGCGTGATCCTGATTATGAATATACTGATTTAAAAAAAACATACTGGTTTTGGTTTCTGAAAATTCTCCTAAATACCTATATCCATCAATTACACCAATAATTCTATGTGGATCATCAAACAAAATAGTACTGTCTATCATTGACTTATCACTATAATATTTATCCATAAAATATTTGTTTACCAATACTGGCGGAATAGAAGCATTTAGATCATCTTCGTTAAACCATCTGCCTTCAATGATTTTTGACCCCAATGTGTTTTTAAAATCCAAATCTGTTTCAATGATCAATGCCATCATATTAAAACCATTTAAATCAGTTCCATTATTTGATTGCGATTTAATGAATGGTGCAGCAGTGGAAGCAAAAGAAACGGATTCGATTTCCTCTTGCGCAAGCAAATTGCTTTTTAAATTTTTGATTACATTTACTGCATCAATGGAATCCAATTTGTAGACATTATCCAAAGATATCATCCACCTGTTTTGTGTTTCAAATCCCAGAGGTTTATTTATTTTTTCTAAATTGAAAAAGAAATAAGTCAATGCAAAAAACAATACAATAAATGATAAGAAAATTTCTAAAACCATTAAAGCATTGCTCCCTTTTTTGTTCCAGATAAGTGTAAGAATGTGTTTTATCATAGTTTGTTTGCTTTTAATGCATTTACAATTTGCAGGTTAGACATTTTTAAGGCTGGTAATAAACCAGAAATAACCCCAAATATTAATGTGATGATTAAACTGTAAAAGAAGAAGTAAGGGTTTAAAATTAACTCGGCTTTGCCTAAGTACCCACTATTGTTGAGTAAGTAAATTATAGATAATGCTAAACCTAATCCCAGTATTCCGCCAATTAAAGTTTGTACAATATTTTCAATTATAAATTGTACAATAACATTTCTTCGATTTGCGCCAAATGCTTTTCTGACCCCAATTTCGGCAGACCTGTCCATAATACGACTGACGTTTAGATTTATTAAATTTAATGTTGGTAACAAAATAAAGAACAGCAATAAACCGATTAGGAACCATTTCATTATAGTATAACTTTTGGTTGGATCTTTTTCGTAATATATGTTTTGGGCATACATTTCATTAAATGTTTCAGGAATAAATATCGTTTCATTATAATTGTATTTATTGTCAGGATGATCTAAGGGGATAAGAGAAGCGACCTCCTCAATTTCAGATTTTAAATTCTCAATCGAAGCAGTTTCTTTTTTGACAAACATAACACGAAATGGACCAAAGTAATAACTTTGCTGTTTTGAAAGATCCATGTTAGAATAAGGAATGACCCCGTCTGGTGATACGAATTCAATGAGTTTTCCCTTGTGTTTGTATACGCCAATAACGGAATAATTTTTCTCTTCAATGAGCATTTCCCGATTGACAATGTTTTCCGATGTGCCGAAATAATCTTTTGCTGTTTTATCTGAGATAAGAATAACCCTGGCAGCAGACGCCATCTCAGCTTTGTCAAATGATCGCCCCTCTAACATTTGGTGATCAAAGACATTCCAGTAATTATGATCTGCATACATAATGTTAAGCGACAATTTTATCCTGTTGACGTAAAGGTCGCTGACATTGCCATTGTTAAAAATAGTCATGTATTTTGAAGAGGGCAAATCTTGAAGAAAGTCTGTAACAACGTTGCAATTCAAACTTGAATTGGATTCACTACTTCCCGTTCTCTTGTATTCAAAGGTGGTATCCATTATTTCAATTCCATCTCTGTAAAGAGTGTCAACATTAACAATTGTATCCATAAAGATTGTTCTCATTTTTATACCAGATAAAAAGACAAAATCATCTTTTTGAGATAAGGGTGCATTTGAACCAATTTCACTTTGTAGAAATGAAAGAATGACCATTAAAATCCCAAGCGTAAAACTGATACAGAATAAACTAATGAAGGTGAAAAATTTTCGCCTTCCCAATATTCGAATTGCTAGTTTTAAATAATTTGATAACATTGTAAAAGATTTTTTCAGAAAATTAATTATGCCACTTGCGAACCATCATACAAACGAATGAGGCGATGCGTTTTTTTCGCCATTCTTTCATCGTGGGTAACCATAACGACTGTGGTGTCATTATTTCTATTAAGTTTTAATAGAATATCCATTATTTCATCACCCATTACACTGTCCAAGTTACCAGTAGGCTCATCAGCAAGGATGATTTCAGGATTGCCGACAATGGCGCGAGCAATGGCAACTCTTTGTTTCTGACCACCAGAAAGTTGACTAGGAAAATGAGACTTACGATTGGACAATCCGACTGAACCTAGGGCTAGCTCGGACAGTTCTCTTCTTTCTTTGGAAGATGTTTTTCGATACAATAAGGGCAACTCCACATTGTCAATCACATTTAAATCTGGAATTAGATGAAAACTCTGAAATATAAAACCCAATTTCTGATTTCTAAACTTGGCTGTAGACTTGCTAGCGTAATTAGCCACCTGAAAACCATCTACAAGGATGGTTCCTTTAGATGGTTTGTCTAAAAGTCCCATGATGTTTAGCAGCGTGCTTTTACCACATCCCGATGGTCCCATTATACTCAGGAATTCTCCTTTAGGAATATCTAAATCAATGTTGTTTAATGCTGTTGTCTCAATTGTTTTGGTTCGGTAAACCTTTGATATGTTTTGTAACTTTACCATAAGAAATTTATTTTAGTTTGTATCCTGTCATACCCTGAGCTTGTCGAAGGGTAATATGATAAACATTAAGTTTAATAAATTATTTTTTTATTTTTAATGACATCAAAACCGCTCAATGCTCTCAATTGATAATAAGTAGTCCAATACAGTTTAAGTGCATTTATGTATGTTCTTTTTGCTTGATCTTTTTCCCTTTGAGCCAATGTTAAATTGGTAATGTCAATGTTTCCAAGAATATATCTATTGTTCGAAATTTCAAATCGCTCTTCCCCCTTTTCCATTATTTCTTTTAAAAGTTTAATTTCTGTTTGTAGTCTTGTAAAACGATTGGCATTTTGTTTAATACTGTTTTCTATTTCCAAAAACCGTTGTTTGTACCCTTCTTCTAGGTCTTGCTTTCTAACTTCGATTTGTTTTATTGCCGCTTTTCTTTTCCCCCAATCTAAAATAGGAATCATTAGCCTTAAATTAAATTTTTGTTCATCAAAAGGATCAATATAGACGTCATCAATACTGTCTGCACCTTTGGCGAAGCCAATTGAAGCCTCTAAGTTTACCTGCATTCCATGATCAAATTTAGCCTTTGAAATGTCTTGTTTAGTTTTACTGATTTCTTTTTGATAAGTAAATATTTCTGGTCTGTTTTTTTTATAATTTGAAATTAGTGCCCCCGTATCAACACCATCAATTGGTTGATTATTGGGTGTTGTAAACTCTGTGTCAATGTCTGGAATAGACAATCCTAAAAAAGTATATAAGAGCGAAATAGCTGTTTCTAGCTGTGAAGTTTCGGAAGATACTGCAAACTTTGCGTTGTTCAACTCAATTTCTAATTGAAGTTTTTCATCTTTGCTGACCTTTCCAAGAGCTAATTTTTCTTCAATTATTCTTAATAAATTTTCATTGACACTTTGATTGGTTTTTGCAATTTCAAGATTTTGTTTTGCTATAAGAATATTGAAATATAAATTTACTGCCACGCCTAATGCTTCTTCGATTTTAATGTTGTAAGTCAGTTCTGATTCTTTTAGATTAAATTTTTGAATGTTTTTTTCGAATTTCCACGGATTGTAACCTTTCAATGGTTGAAAAATTCCAGCTCTAACAGGAATGCCATTGTATTGGTTTGACCTTGTGCTAAAATCATCAAATCTTTGTAAATCACTATTGACAAAAACTGTTCCTCCTGTAGATGGAATTAACTGAGAAGCAAATGCTGAAAACGAGCTGTTTGCTTGTGTTATAGATTGAAAGGAAATGTTGCCGTTTGGCTGTACAACAGGAAAAGAGGTCTTGTTATAGTTTGGCAAATCTCCCATTACAGTTATATTGGGTTTGAGTTGACTCTTGTAAAATTCATAAGAATGAAAAGCAATCTTTTTTTGATGCTCAGCTGTCTTTACTGCATAACTACTATTGATAACTTGAGATAAAATTGTTTCTAAGCTAACCACATTTTGTGCAAGACTGTTTCGTATATAGC
Source organism: Bacteroidota bacterium (assembly GCA_020627525.1). GTDB lineage: Bacteria > Bacteroidota > Bacteroidia > Chitinophagales > UBA2359 > JAHDGP01. The sequence goes on along the minus strand of JAHDGP010000100.1, from coordinate 280 downwards.
ACAAGTTGCATAGAAAAAATGTAAAGAATACGATTTTTCTAATTTTGTTTGCTGGTATGTTTTTCAAATATAGTCTCATGTTAGTTTATTTGAAACGATTCCATATGATTGAATTCTTCTGTTTCGGAAACAATAATTTCATCTCCTTCTTTTAATCCTTCGATAATTTCAAAATATTCAGAGCTGACCAAGCCTTTTGATATTCTTGTTTTTGTAGCGATATTGTTCTGTACTTTATAGACAAACTGTGTCTTTGTACCTTTAAGTGCAGCGCCTCTTT
>JAHDGP010000099.1:9176-11872 GCA_020627525.1 Bacteroidota bacterium | reverse complement strand
AATTTTTCTTGAGCCATAGAATTTATATTGAATAGTAATAGTAAAACAAATGCAATTTGGTTTTTAAAAATTTTCATAAAACATTTTATATTAATCGCTTAAATTCAATCTGTTATACAGTAACCACTTACAAATTAATAAAATAAATAATAAGATATTTGTGTTTTTTTCTTAACAATATTAAAGTTTTCAAAAGAAAATATTGCTTTTCAACGATTTTTATTTAAATTTGGAATGAAACAAGCATATAATGCCTCGAAAGAGGCATAATTTGAAACAAAAACAAATCAAGTGAGAAAATTAGCAAACGAGAAATTCGAGCAGTTTGCTGAAGGAAAGAAGCGTAAGTATGCGATCTCTAATATGGGTCGTGTAATATCTTTCGTCGGCGATTTCGAAGACTGCAAAGTACTCAAGACGAGTGCTACAAAAGGATACAGTAGTATCAGTTTAATTCTTAAATCAGGGAAGGAGACAAAGCCTTACATACACAAACTGGTGGCAGAGAAATTTATTGAAAATAAGGACGGACACCAGAAGGTTATCCATCTGAATCACAATAAAAAAGACAACAAGCACATCAACTTAAAATGGTCCAGCCATCAGGAAGTTGTTGCTCATCAGAAAGAAAGTCCACATTGGAAGCATTATGTTGCTACTAGAGACAACGCTAATCGTATAACTAACAGTAAATTAACGACAACTGAAGTTATGAGGATTAAGAAGATGTTGAATAGAAATGTAATGAAAAGCACCATTGCCAAACGGTTCCAAATATCCGCAATGCAAGTTCATCGGATAGCTACAGGAGAAAATTGGGGTAACGTAAAAGTCTAAATGTAAGCTAGACTTTTTATTTATTTTAAACAATCTGACATTTTACTACATACAATCTAATGCTGTTGAAAATTGCTTCAATCGTTTTCAATAGATTATGTTTTAAGTAATGATTCCCCCTTCGAATCATTACTTATACCATCTTCATTTATAGATTTCCTTTGTTAAAAATGGTGTTGATTAACGCATTGGTTATATATACTTAAAACATATTATACATATATTTCGTAATTAAATGATATTCCTCCAATTATTGATTAATTATAATTGTAGGAATATGTTTAATAAGGCATTGATATTATTATTTTCTTTATCTTACGGAATAAGTATAAATGCTCAAAGTATTGATTTACGATTTGTTGTTGCAGACAATAACGATTGCAACAACAATAACTCATGTTATACTATTCAAGTTAAAGGAGTCAATGGTGCAGATTACCTGGGAACTTCTTCTATTTTATTTGAATACAATGCAAATGTAATTGAATTTGATGGAAATCAAAATGGTGTAAATACAGGTAGTTTTACGCCTTTAAATTTTGATTCTCTAGCTGTTCAACAGCATTGTTTAATGAGTAATGTATCTCCATTTTTTGATGATATTTCACCTTACTCTCAAATACATTTTGATGGAACGGTGCAAGGGTTATTTTTAATGACCCTTAATTTGACTGTAGCTACAAACAATGATGTTGTATTTGCCTGCCCAAATATTGAAAACATTTGGACTGATGTTGCAACTATTTGTTTTGAAACAATAAATGCAGCAGGTAGCCCAGGCTTGCAATTTATCGGGTCAGACAATGGGGCTACAAGCTTTAATGACGATACACACAATCCAGATTTAATTTATGACAATGGTACATTCACTGGCTTTTTAGAATCAGTAGATGAATCCTGCCAGCAACAAGGTATTGAACTAAATTTAAAAGCAGCCATTCAAGGGGCACTTTTAAACAGTAATTCAAATTTGATGAGAGATGACTTAAGGGTTAAAAATTTAATTCCTTTAACAGAACCATTTACAGCATTGGACAATTTTATGCATGTTGGAAGTGGGGGAGGTGAAACAATTTCTAATTCCCTTCTCAGTGTAACTGGCAACAATGCAATAGTTGATTGGGTGTTTATTGAAATAATTAATGGCAATAACGTTTTAGCAACAAAATCAGCTTTGTTAACTAGAAATCATCAAGTCATATCAAATACTGGTGAAACAATTCTTAATTTTGAAAATGTTCCACCTGGCAATTACTTTGTCGCCATCAAGCACAGAAATCATTTTGCTTGTATGACCGCCAACACCATCACTTTTAATGGAAATGTAAACTTTTTAGACTTTACAGATCTAAATACAAATCTCTGGGGAAATAATGGATCAGTAATCATTGACGGAAGTTTTCAAGCTCTGTGGACGGGTAATACAAACAACGATGATCAAATAATATTTCAAGGAGCAAATAATGATGTTGGCTCTATATTTTTTGAAGTTTTGTTAGATCCAGACAATGACGAATCATCTACAAACTTTATAAGAAATGCATACTCAACAAATGACCTTAATTTAGATGGGAATGTAATCTATCAAGGAATTGGCAATGACTTAAATGCCATCTTCTTCAATGTATTATCACATCCTGATAATACGCAGTTTCAAAGCAATTATATTATTGTACAACAATTACCATAGATAATATAACACTAAAATTAAGCACTAAAAATAGCAGCATTATTTAAAGAAGAATAAGGAGCATAAAGATCTTTGAAGTCAGAAAAATCATATGTAGAGTAGAATCTCAAAATACCTACTTAACATAATATTAATTATCTGACAAATTACAAATTCCATTCCACCGTAC
>JAHDGP010000099.1:0-9166 GCA_020627525.1 Bacteroidota bacterium | reverse complement strand
GTATATTAATCTTTCTGCCTGAAAAAGAATCTATATAAAACACTCTTTGAGACTCAGACCTTTGATTAACAACTGCACAATTAATTGTTTGTTTTTTCTTTATATAATTACCGAAGACATCCAATAAATTTATATTCAAGTAATTTCATCTGTAGATTTGATGTTTTGAGCTATCTGTGTTGCAAATGCTCAAATTATTTAATTAAGCTCGAATGTGTATTTGGTATCATTTATGTAAGACATATTTGTATATTTTTAGCAATCAATTATTTATGTGATATGAAGGAGGCAACAATTAAGGATTTGGCGTATTTAATTAAACAAGCGAAGGATGAAAATCAAAAACAACCCATCGTTTTTTTAGGTGCTGGTGCGTCTAGGACTGGCGGAATTCCGTTAGCTGGAGAGATTGTTAAGGATATTTTGACAAAATATTCAGCAAATCCCATGGTTCAGAAACTAGCTAAGAAAAACAAAAGTTATTCTGAATTAATGGAATGTTTGACACCTTTTGAACGGAATAAATTGTTAAAAAAATATATAAGTGAGGCAAAAATTAACGTAACACATATATATTTAGCTCAATTATTAAGCAAAAGATATGTTGACTATGTTTTAACCGTAAATTTTGACAATTTAATGCTTAGAGCGCTCGCTCTGTACAATGAGTTTCCTCCGACTTATGACATGGCAATTTTAAAAGATTTAACAACCACAACATTTAGAGAAAAATCTATTATTTATCTGCACGGCCAACACCACGGTTTGTGGCTTTTAAATACAAAAGAAGAACTAGAAAAAGTTCGTTCAGTCATTTCCCCCATACTAAATAGTATCAAAGACCGTCCATGGATATTTATTGGATACAGTGGCAATGATCCTATTTTTAACCAAATAGTAAACCTCGGAAGATTTGACAAAGGTTTATATTGGGTTACTTACAACAACAATGTGCCAGACAAACATGTTATAAAAAAGTTGTTGTCTCAACCCAATACAAACGCATATTTAATTGAAGGATATGATTCTGATACTTTCATGCTAAAATTAAACAATGCACTTAATTTGCCTCAGCCTGAAATTATTGACAAGCCGTTTTCTTCATTGCGAAAATTGTTGAGCAACATTGTAGACATTGAAGATCGCGATCAATTTAGTAAAGTAAAACAGAGGCTAGTAATCGTAAAAAGTGAGGTTGATAAAGCAATAAATCAATTTGAAGAATATGAAAATATAGCAGAAAGTACAAACATTACTTACGACAATAATCACCTAAAAAAGCAGATAATAAACAAAATTGTCAATCAAAACTTTGACGAAAAAGACATCAATCATTTAGAGCAAAAAGTCATAAAAACAAATGATCCTGATTTAAACAGTCTCCTTTCAGGTCTGTATTCAGATTGGGGGATTAGCCTCTATAAAAGAGACAAAAATTTATATTTACAGTGTATAAGCAAGTACAAAAAAGCTTTGGAAATAAATCCTAAAGATGATTTGACTTTGTTCAATTGGGGAACAATTTTACACGACAGAGCCAAACAAGAAAAAGACCCTGAGCTCTATTTTGAAAGCATTGATAAATATGAGGCTGCCTTAGATGTTAATCCTGATTTAGACATTGCTTACAACAATTGGGGAACAGCATTGTCAGAACTGTCTAAACTAACAAATAATAAATCATTAAATCTGAAAAGCTTTGAAAAATATCAAAAAGCGACTGAATTAAACAGTAATGACGATTCTATTTTTTACAATTGGGGCAATGCTTTACAAGAGCTGGCTAAAAGTGAAAAAGACCCAAACATCTTTTCAGAAAGTTTTCAAAAGTTTGAACAAGCAATTAAAATAAATCCCAATTCTCCCACAACTTATAATAATTGGGGACTTGCATTATGCGAACTGGCAACGATTTTAAAAGACGACAAAGTTTTCCAACTGAGCATAACAAAATACAAAGAAGCTGTAGAGTTGGATTATAATTATTATGTTGCTTATAATAATTGGGGCAATACCTTGAGTAAATTTGGCGATTTGATGAATGATTCTAAACTGTACAAAAAAAGTATTGCAAAATATAAATTGGCAACAGATTTGAAAAAAGATTATTTTTATGCTTACAATAATTGGGGCAATGCTTTATACAAATTAGCCAAATTATTGATTAGTACAGAAAACGAGCCTTCAGAAGCTATTAAATTGATTGAAAAATCTTTTGAAAAATATAAAACGGCTATCAAATTTGATCCAACAAATCATACATTTTACAATAACTGGGGCGGCTCAATATTAGAACTCGCTCAATTAAAAGAGGACAAGAAATTGTTTAACGAAAGTATGAACAAACTACACAAAGCAATTGACTTAGGCGGTTCTCCATATAACTTATCCTGTTTTTATGCCAGCAGAGGCGAAAAAGATGAGGCACTCTCCTACTTAAAAGCCAGTCTAAAAAACAACTATATCAAATCAGAGTTTGTATTAAAAGATCCTGATTGGGAATTGTTTTATGCTGATGCTGATTTCCAAGAAATCATTTCGGCAAACTAAAAAATACGAATACCAGAAATAACACGTCCATCTTTCAAGACCAAATTATCTCCATCAAAATAAGAATACGATTCTGGATTGTTAAATTCAAATTGCTGTCCTGTAGATGGTTTAACTTCCAAAGGTCCTTTATAGTGTAATTTGCCAGATTCCAAATATATTTCGCCAAAAAAACGATTAAAATCACTTTTCGAAGCGCTCAATTTAATGTAAGCTCCCCTCCCCTTTTCTCCAACAAAAATAGCACTGGCAGGCACAGTTTTGGGTCTTCCATCACTGGCAATTTCTTTGTTAACCACAGCATTTCCATTCTTCATTTTTGCTTTTTCAAGCAGTGCCATCATTGCCTTATTGTTCACTTTTGGTTCTGCTGTTTCAATATTTTGATGTTCATTGCCCTCTAAGTTATCTGAAACTTTTGGAGGATTTTTTCCACCCAAATCAGCCTTGTTTTCATTGTCATTCACATTATTACAAGCCATAATTAAAATCACTGATAATAATATTATTGAATATAAATTTAAATAATGCACTCTTAAGTAGTTTTTCATTTATTTGATAAATTTGATAATGATGTTTTATCCTTACTAAGCTTTGAATTTTCAAATTTAACATTATCTTTGAAAACTTACTAAACATATATCGTTCATTATGAATTTAACTAAACTAGCAGAAACAATTGATGCAGCTGCATTAAATGCAAAACCAATTAAACAACTTTCGAAAAAAAATAAATTTTCTGAAAAGGAAGCCTATGAAATTCAAGCCCTTTCAATAAAAAACAGATATGAGCGTGGTGAGAAATTAATAGGTCTAAAAATGGGTTTTACCAGCAAAGCTAAAATGGAGCAAATGGGCGTCCACGATTTGATTTGGGGACGACTTACAGATGCAATGCTATACAATGATGGTGATAAACTACCACTAAATAAATTCATTCATCCCCGTGCAGAACCTGAGTTGTGCTTTTGGATCAAAAAGGATATTACAAAAAAATTAACCTTAAAAGAAGCACCTGATTATGTTGAAGCTGTTGCTCCAGCTATTGAAATCATCGACTCCAGGTATCAAAAATTCAAGTTTTCATTAGAAGATGTAATTGCTGACAATTGCTCCTCTGCGGCTTTTGTATTTGGCAAATGGTACCGACCAAGCTTTGATATTAAAGACTTAAATATTTCATTACACATCAATAAAAAATTAGCACACGAAGGCTCATCAAAAGCCATTTTAGGCAATCCGTGGAAATCTTTTGTAGACGCAACCCGTCTGGCAAAAAAATACAAAGAACCTATTAAAAAAGGAATGTACATTATGCTTGGTGCCGCTACGCCAGCCGTTTACCTTGAAAAAGGCAATAAAGTAACTGCCACTGTTGAAGGAATGGGCAGCGTGTCACTAAAAGTAAAGTAGTGCAGATTTTACATTTAAATAGTGAGAGATGAAAACTCCCTTACTTTTTATTTTTACTCTGACTCGCATACTTCATTTTCTCTTTAGAACGATTGTGCGGATTAGCTGTAAAAGTGTACGCGTCTTGATTGACTAAGAACTGATTTTCTGCACCAATTTTTTCCATTAAACCAGACAAAGTGAGTTTGTCACGTATGTAACCCTGAACGTTTGTCATAGCCAGTTTTATTTCTGCCGATTTTAATTCGCTTGTTAGTTCAGCAAATACTTCCAAGCCCGTTGCATCAATAGTCATAATGCTGGAAAAATCCAGCACCAGGTATTCAGGGCAAGTAGGCCGTGAATTTACCTCTTTCCAAACAACCTCTTTTAAATATTCAACATTTCCAAAATACAAAGGGGCATCAAATCGGATAATTAATAAATCATCTCTTTCTTCAGCCTCACTAAAACGATCTACATTTCTAAATACAAGACCATTCTTTGTATTAATACAACCCAGTACCGCATAATGCGGTTGAGAAGAACGATACAAAATATATCCAACAGATAAGAAGATCCCCAACAATACACCGTTCTGAATACCTAAAAACAAGGTTCCCAAAAAAGTAATCAACATTATCCAAAAATCGTGAGGCGATACACGCTTGAAAAATTTCGCCTTTTCAATATTTATCAGTCCAAAAACTGCCGCTAAAATGATCGCTGCCAATATTGGAAAACACAAATAATAAATACTCTTCGAAAGAAACAACAAACAAATGGCAACCATCAAAGCGCAAACAACACTGGCAACACCCGTTTTAGCACCAGCCACATCGTTAACCGCCGATCTCGAAAAACTACCCGTTGTTGGATAAGATTGGAAAAATCCTCCTATAACTTTCGAAACACCCAATGCCATCAATTCTCTATCAGAATCAATAGGATAATTTCCGTGATTTTTAGCAATACTCTTGGAAATAGCCAATGACTCAATAAAGCTCAACAAACCAATTACAATTGCAAGTGGGAAAATATCTTTTAAAATTTGAGTGGATATTTCCGGAACAATAAATGCAGGCAATCCTTGCGGAACCTCTCCTATTATATTTACGCCCTTTTCATTTAACTGAAAATAATAGACAACCAAAACACTTAAGAATATTACTACCAATGCCGAAGGGAAAGTCCTTCTTACTTTTTTCATTATCAATAAAAATGCAAGTGCTCCCCCACCCAACAAAAATGATACTGGATTGATTTCATTTAATTTCCAAAAAATATGCTCCATCATTATCAAAGGACTACTCGCTCTTGGTACTTCTATTCCCAATAATCCTGGTATCTGTCCAATTGCTATTATTATTGCAGCAGCAGCAGTAAATCCTATCAAAACAGGCTCTGATAGAAATTTCACCATAAATCCAAGCCTGAAAACAGACAAAATAATTTGAAAAAGCCCTGCAATTATTCCCAATACAATCGCCAAATTGATATAAGTTTCTGTTCCAGGCTCCGCCAAACCACTCAAACCACTCAAAACCAGTACAGAAACAAGGGCAACAGGACCCACAGACAATTGGCGAGAAGTGCCTAAAAACGGATACAAAAACAGCGGAACCAAGCCCGAATACAAGCCATAAATCGCAGGTAAACCCGCCAAAACAGCATAAGCAATACCCTGTGGAATCAACATTACAGCCGTTGTAATTCCTGCCAATAAATCATCTTTAAATAAAGAAAAATTGTATATCTTTAAATCAGAAAAAATGGTATTTATGCGCTTACTACCGATAATGTATTGTTTTAGTTAATTCGCTTCGACTCCGCTCAGCGAACTGCTTCAGCTCCGCTCAGCGAACTGCTTCGGCTCCGCTTAGCAACTGTGCTATAACGTTTGGTCATTGAGCGAAGTCGAAATGCGATCATTGAGCAAAGTTACAAACATTCGGACATTGAGCGAAGTCGAAATGCGGTCATTGAGCAAAGTCGAAATGCGGTCATTGAGCGAAATCGAAATGCGGTCATTGAGCAGAGTCGAAATGCAAATGTATAATAAAACTTACTTTTACGCAAAACTTAGAATTTAGATATTATGAATATACTAACGATAGACGGTGGAGGAATAAGAGGGCTAATTCCTGCTATAATGCTAGCTGAAATAGAAGAGAAAACAGGAAAACCCATTTCCAGCCTTTTCGATTTAGTTGCCGGAACCTCAACGGGTGGATTGCTGTCCATTGCATTGACTGTAAACGACAATGGAGGAAACCCTAAGTTTACAGCGCAAGAACTGGTTAATTTATACCTCAATAGAGGAGATGAAATATTTAGCAGAAGCCTATTTCATAAACTGAAATCAGCCAATAGTTACTTGGATGAAAAATACCAAAAAGAGGGTTTGGAGAATATTTTGGATGAAATGTTGGGACAAGCAACATTAAAAGACACCTTAACAGAACTTGTTGTTCCTGCTTATGAAACTGAGAGGCGCATTCCCTGGTTTTTCAAAAGCATTCACGCAAAAAATCCCAAGAAAAAGAATTACGATTTTTTACTGAGGGATATTGCTCTGGCAACATCAGCTGCTCCCACCTATTTCGAGCCACACAAAGTCCCTTTTGAAGAAAACAACTACTTGAGTTTTATTGACGGTGGTTTGTTCGCCAACAACCCAACAATGTGTGCAATAATAGATGCCAGGGTATTTTTTGAAAAATCAGAAAAAGACATCAACATTGTTTCCCTCGGAACAGGCGAAATGAACAAACGCTATTACTTTGACGACATCAAAGACTGGGGAATGATTGATTGGGTGCGCCCCGTCCTAAATTGCGCCTTTGATGGAATGAATGACACTGTTCACTATCAAGTGAATCATTTAATGCCCAAAAATCAGTATTTTCGCTTTCAGCCCGAACTCATAAACAGCAACAACGATATGGATGACATTTCTGATAAAAACCTACGCAACCTTCGCTTAGATGCCGAGAACCTCATCCACAACAACAAACAAAAATTCAACCTAATGATCGAAAAAATAAATCCGACTTTGGATGAACGGTTGGTCTGAACATCACTTCGGCTCCACTCAGCGACCGAATGGGACTCCTACCAACTCTGCCGTACCCACCGTCATCCCAGAATTTTTCGAGGCGCAGCCGCCGAAAAATATCTGTGGACATCTCGGGATCTCGAAATCGTTTCAGAGGAACAAAACAAACACCCCTAAAACCAACAAAAAAAATGAACATCAAACCACACCACATAATAATCCTACTAACAATACTCCTCCTTCCATCCTGCGCAACAATAAAAAGTTCACAATACGCTTGCCCAAACTTCAAGACTAAAAATACAAACAACAACATATCCTTTTTCAAAAACAAACCCAAAGTAAAAAAGCAAAGATCAACTGCAAACAAATATTCTCAAAAACCAATCAATAAAAAGAATGAAAAAAATGTACTTGAAATATTAAGTTTAACAAATATCAAAGCGAACAACAATGAGATATTTAAAAGTTTGAATTCAAACAGCAGCAAATCGACTAAAACCAAAAAGAATTTCACTAAAAAAAATAGTTCAAACAGAGATAAAACCAACGTACTTCAAAATAAAAAACAGCAAACAAAACCGAAAAAGCAAAAAACAACAAAAAAGAAAAAGAAGTTAGTCGAGGAAGAATACACCCTCGAAAAAAAGGTAATATATTCCAGCATCGCAGCATTGTTATCAATCGGTCTTTGGATTAGTTTTATTCTATCTCCCGCTCTCTGGTCTATCATATTGATAATACCCATTTCATTAATCGGATTCAGCATCAGCGTCAAAGCCCGCCGCAATTTCAAAAAAGACTACAAACTCCTCGGCAAAACCCTCAATAGCTACTTAATAGCATTTTTGTACATATCCTTCCAAGTTGCATTTATACTTTTAGTTATACATTTTCAATCATTGTGGTTTGGGACTTAAGGCTCAGTCGGAGAATCGCTTCGACTCCGCCCAGCGACCGAACGGGTCAAACTAATTGTTAAGATTGATCGAAAAGCAATATCTACCCAGAACCTCAAACCTCGAAGTATACCCCACGTCATCCCAGAATTTTTCAAGGCGAAGCCGCAGGAAAATATCTGAGATCGAGAAGGTTTCGGTGGAGCTAAATAAACACCCACAAACGCAACAACCCAATTATAAAACTAACTATTTCGTCCCTCCTAACCTTGATCGAGATCCCAGACATTCCCTTCGCTCCGCTCCGGAAATTCTAGGATGACGCGCGGTTTACTTCGCTGCCTGAGGTCATCCGAAGGAGGAGATACTCGAAGGCAGCACCCCACAAAGTCCACAACCCGCTGCCTGAGGTCATCCGAAGGATGTGCACTCGAAGGCAGCATGCCACGAAGCCCGAACCCATATACTTCATTCCTCCCAACCTTAAACGAGATCCTAGATATTTCCTTCGCTCCGCTTCGGAAATTCTAGGATGACGCGCGGTTTACTTCGCTGCCTGAGGTCCTCCGAAGGAGGAGATACTCGAAGGCAGCACCCCACGAAGTCCAAAAAAACCGTATATTGTAAAGTGAAAACGCTTAGTATGAAAAAATCAATTATATTATTTATAGGGATATTGGCAATTGCAGTTATAGCATTAAGTCTTTTAAAGTCAGGAGGAAAGGCAACCATTACAGATACACCATCAGAGAAAAGCATTGCAAAATTGCAAGGAGCTGGCGGAGTTGGTGAAAATGCTGGTCGCTTTGAATGGCAGTTAAATAGACTGAAAGACCCCGCAACGGGGCAACTGCCACCCAATTTTAGACAGCGAGAATTGGAATTTGACAGAAAAATGACTACCCAATCTAATTACAAAAATGCCGCTATTGATACCCTCGAATGGGTGAACAGAGGTCCCTATAACATTGGTGGGCGTACAAGAGCATTTGCCATAGATGTGAATGATGAAAACACAATGATTGCCATTGGCGTTTCGGGGTCTATTTGGAAGACTACAAATGCAGGAGAAAGTTGGACCAATATTTCGGAGCGAAATGGCTTGCAAGGTGGAACGGCATTGGTACAAGATACACGTGAGGGAAAAACGAATAACTGGTATTACACAACAGGTGAAGCATTTGGAAATTCCGCAGGTAATCCAGGCGCTTTTTATTTGGGGAATGGTGTTTATAAATCTACTGATAATGGCGAAACGTGGAGCCTG
>JAHDGP010000098.1 GCA_020627525.1 Bacteroidota bacterium | reverse complement strand
CAAATTTCGAAAATAGAAAACAGTGTTAAAAATGCTCGTTTTGAAACTATCTTGAAAGTATTTGATGCATTGGGTGCGAAAGTAAGCTTTAATGTAGAACTAAATAATAAAGAATTGGCGTTTTAATTCTGCACTTAAAAAGTACAAATAGTTAGATTTATGTAAATGAAAAGCGTATCGTAAAAATATATCAAAAAACCAGCCTCGACAAAGTCGAGGCTGGTTGAATTTGATACTACCTCAGCTGACAAACTTAATTTACTGCCGTGATTTTTTGTGTCTCAATATAATCATCAGTAATTAGTGTTATTAACAATACGCCTCTACTGCTGTCTGATTTGTTAAGGATGAATTTGTGCGTTCCTGCACTTAGCATTTCACCGTCAATAAGACTCTCAATTTCATTGCCTGCTAAATCAGTAACAATCAACTTTGCCTGTGTTGATTTTGGAATGGACACTTCAATCGTTGCTTTGTCAGAAAATGGATTTGGGTAACAAGCCAATTTGTTTTCGAGGACTTGTATACTCCTTTTATTTTCAAATAAATTTTCTCTGACAGACGAAGCGGCAACCCTTTCAACCACACAAGGGTCAACGTTTTGACAAGTTTCATTGTAACAAGTAAATTCAGCATTGTTTTGAGCATGAAATCCTGGAAGCAAACGTATGATATTTCCAGCTTTGTAGGTTACGTCCAAATTTGCAGCGACCACTTTACTTGAAGTAATACTATTTGATGCCTGAACGATTTCACTATTCGAATGGTTGGCAGGAACGACAATATCTGTTTGACAAGCTGCTGCTCCAGCTGCTCTTTCTGGAACGTTTCCTGTAAATAAAAATTCCAACTCATCAGCAATAAGTGATGGACCAATATTATTATAATAAAGGGTATCCCAAGTGCTGTTGTTTGTACTGGCTTCGCACCTAAAGTTGGTGATGCTGCCATATTGAAAACTCTTTAGTTTTATACCTGTTGGAGCAATAGAACCATTATTTGTATACTCTAAAGTTACCTGTTTTTCTGAATCATTTTGAGTGGTAGTGCCGAAATAAAGTGTTTGGGCAAAATCGTGGTCAAATGCCCTAAAGGTTCCACCAGTTGTGCCGCCTTGATATAGATTGTCAAAGCATTTGTATCCATTGGGTGTGCAATTAGTGTTGTTAAGTACACCATCATTACAACTTAAAGCCTGGGTAGGATGTTCGGTGCTTCCTTGCAGCCATTTTAGTTCTTCGATATGCGCATTTTCAGATCCGGAAATAACAAAACGCAAATACTTATAACCCGTTCCCGGACTGGTTGCCGTGTAAAAATTTGGTCCATTAACAAAAGAGCTGCAAATGCTACCTCCACTTCCACATGGAGTTGAAGAACAATTTGTTCGAACCCGCCAATTGTATTTTGTTTTTGGAAGAAGCCCAGTAATGTTTAAAAAACTTTTGATAGAAGATTCGGTAGTCCAATTACTGTCTGATGCACGTTTGTATTGAATTTCGTAATTTTCTCCAACTCCCACGATGTCCCAATCAAGCTTGACAGAACTTGATTTGATAATGCTCACTTTTAAATTTTGAGGATCACTACAATTACTAGCTAAACTTAAATTTCGGACATTGTTTAAGGCTTGAATTTTTGTAGTATTCGTAACTCTGGGGTCTTCGGTAATTCCCCAGCAGCCAAATCTTGTATAGGCAGATGTTGCTTTGTAATACATATAAGCTCCTCCATTTAACTGAAACCAATTTTGATTGATGTGGTCTTCTATCATTGGTCCAATTTGTGGATTGCGTTCTGCCAGTACTTTAGAATCTAAGTTTATATTGTTGTAACCTGTGCCTGTGTCAGAGCCACCTTCGTAGCATAAAGGCACTAGATCATATTCATTCCCCAATTCTAATAAATACTCTTTTCTATCAACCACTTCACCGTTAAGGTGTGTTTGCATTAAGTTAAGTACTTGTTGTTCGGAAAACCAACAACCATCGCCTGCTGTTTTGGGACCAAAGTAGTCTCCACCAGCAATGCCATAAACGTATTGGCTCAAAGGTTTGTCATACACTTTTTTGAACCATTCAATAGATCTTTTTGGAAAATCGTTCCCTCCAATCTGAATGCCATAAACAACTCGGACATTGTTATTGATGCTTTCTTCGCCATAAACGCAAGCAAATATTTGACTGATTTCGTACAAACGTCGAACGTGCCTTCTAAATCCCCATTGAACGTAGGAGGTTTCTCCGAAATCATTAAGGTTGGAATTTCCCTGCGCTACTTCTACTTCAGCCAAAGCAGTATTGTAATGGTACTGTGAACCCGTGCGGTTATTGACATTTTGCCCAAGACCATAATTCCATAATTCATTTCCATATTCAATATAAATTTTAGCATCAGGATTTGTCAAATTTGCTTCTAAAAGACGGGCCAATCCTTCAATGTAGTCATTAGAAGCCGGTACGGGAATGTTAATCCATAAATCTGTAGAAGTTTCGTTTGCCAATTCAATTACGTGTTCCCAAGCAACTCCGTGGCGATCATCAAAATCAAAGCAAGAGGGGATGGATGAATCGGGACAAGCTGCATTGAAATGGAACTGAGAAGGTGTGTTTACAGATCTTCTGTCAGCCCAGTCAAATTCTGCGGGGCTTGGTATTAAATTGAAATCTGTCACATAAATGGTGTTTCCATCGCCATCCGTTTCTTCTTTGAGAATTAATGGACAATAATGATTGGTTTGACAAAAATCCATTGATCTAATAATCGGAAAATCGTCTACTAAATTGATAAATGCATCCGTATAAGTTGATGTATTTGTAAGTGGGACACCTGGTCGCATCAACCGAATGTTTCTGGCTCCACCATTGGTATTTGTAAATTTGATTTCTAAAATATTCCCATATGTTGGAGCAGTTGGACTCGGTACTTGTACTGTTGCAGCAAAACCACTTCCATAGGGTGTTTTTGATAGGTTGGTTCCGTCTACGCTTATGGTTGTATTGGAAGAACCTTCAAAGTATAAAGTATAATTCCCACTTAAATCAAATGGAACAGCTTGTGGATCATCAGGACACGAAGGGCAACCTTGATTTGAGGTACAAGCTCTTGCCGGCGGTGTAGCCATAAATGTTGGAAACAAGCGTGTGTCAAATGCGATAAATTTAAAGTCTTCAGTAGGCCAGCCCTGTGAATCTACATTTGCCAAGTCATTGCTATTGGCTTTTGTAAATGATCTGGAAGATTTTATTAAGTCATTAAAAGTATAGCCTCTACGGTCTGGTTGTTGGATATTTATTCCAAGCGGCATTTGTGCATTTACTTCAATTGTTATAAAGGAGAGAATCAGCAGGATCTTTAAGAAGTGATTAAAAACCCTATTCCTTTTATATATTTCTTTTGTCATTTTTTTAATTTTAAGAAATTAATTCAATCAATTGCGATTGAATTTAAAAAGTATGGGGGTAATCACTTTTGTAAACTTTCAACCTGATTTTGTAGGCTTTCGTTTTCTGTTTCAAGCTTATTTAACTGCTTGTTTATTTCAATTAAATGAAGCATCATTTCCTCTATTTTGGCTTGTTGTTTTTTAGAAACATCGGCCAATTGAATTTTACCATCCATATCTTTTTCTGATTCAAAACCCAATAGATGCCCTTGTTCTTCTATGTGCTTTTCTTCTTCTTCTAAACTTGGCAATTTATAGTCATCGTAAAAAACATAATCGCTCCATCCGGATTCCACGATAATTTCTTTTGCTCTTATATTGCCATTAACAGCCAATTTATAAGCACCAGGATTTAGAGTTCCAATACCAATATTTCCTGTAGACTCATTTATTTGAAATGCTTTCCAGCCTTGCCCAGATGTCCAAAAACCAACATTATCTCCATTGGTTCCTACAAAACCATTATTGGTATTGCTTAGCCACATACCTCCATTTGCAGAGTTACAACGAATTCTACCATCTACTTTTATTCCTACAACTGAGCCACCACCTGCGCTTACGTGTAACATGTTTTGAGGAGAAGTTGTACCTATTCCAACATTTCCATCACTTTTTATTCTCAGTTTTTCACTGTTGTTAATTCTAAATGCAGTATAATTATCTTTAGATGTCAAAATAGACCAATTACCATCCCCATCAAGCAATCCAAAATTACCAGAAGCTTCTGCACCATAAAGGTCTCCAAGTCTAGTACCATTTTTGTTCGCTAATCTAAGCATTGATATGTTTGAATGATTTGAAGTGTAAGTTAATACAGCACTGTTGTTTCCATAAATAATTTGGTTGCGTAAATAAATATAACCATCTGAACTGGTTAGTTGCGCTGAAAGATCGGTTAATTGTAATAGCATAATTGCTATTGTGAAAATAGATTTAATTAAATGTTTTTGATACATGATTAAAGGTTTTAGTTATTAAATATTAATTAAAGGTTATCGTGATAAATCTATGATACCTGAAAGCAAATTGAAAGGACAAATTGCTGCAATAGTTAGGGCTAATTTTTAAATGAATTATATAATTTGCTTTGCTAAATGTTGATTGACAATGTCTTATACTGTGTTTATGGTTAGTAATATTATTGGAGTAATATTATTGCCTTTATTGATATTTGCAGTTTTATCCCAAGCTTTTTGTTGTGCATTTGTATTTTGTATTGAAATAATACAAAATAGAATTGCAATTGTAAATGTTTTGAAGTGGGGAATTTTCATGGTAACATAAATTTAAAAATGATAGAATGTCTTAAGTAAATTGATTGACAAAATTTCTATTGCTGGTATTTAATTTTTCTACAATTTTAAGAGAAACTTACTGTTTGGGCAACCAGAAAATTATGTGAAAATTCAGCTCTTTTTATAGCTAAATTGTGAAACATATTGTTTGAATAATCATCAATTTATTGATAATCATTTATTTATGATAGGGTTTGGCAGAGAATAGAATTTGACGAAAATTTTGAATTTTGGAAGTAATAAAGTTGAAATTTTATTTAAAAATATCTTGGATGGTTTTGTTTATCCACTTTCTATCAGAGATTAATGGTGTTTTTTCAAAACTATCTGACAGTTTTTTAACGCAATGAGTACGGTTGGGATCTGTTTTGAGTCGAATGATTTCTTTGAGCATTTTAATGAATCCTTTGTTACTTTCTAAAAAGTTTGGAGCAAGATCTTGCTTTTTCCTTCTCAAGTATTCATCAAATGCTTTTAAAGTACTTTTTAGAACTTCATAATCATCGGTCTCAAAATATACTTTACTTAATAATCTTTTATGCTCAATGAACTGTATGTTATCTTTTGAACCTGAATTAAACTTATTTAAATATTTGATTGAAACTTTGTAATTTTTTTTGTAAAAATTTAATTCAGCCAAACAATAATTGATTATTTGAGTTCTAATTTTTTTGTTGAGATGGATTTTATAATTTTCAATAAAATTTTCGGTCCATTTCAGTTTGTTAAGTAAAAGTCCAGTTACGACAATATTGCGATAATGTTGATGCGGAGCAAAGTAATTGTTTTCATCAAATAAAACTTCTTTTTCCAAAAGGTATTTATACCAATCAAACATTTTTTGATAATAACTTAAGTTGCCTTTTCTTGAATTTCTTGAACAGTAATTTAAAACAACAGTAAAAATTTGTCTTAGTTCATGTTTGTCAATAAGCTCTCCAAATTTATGTAAATAGTTTATCAAACCTTGAAAGTGGATTTGTTCTTGTTCGGTTTTGTTTTCATTTTTTAGTAATTGAAATAAGAAAATATAGAAATTAACTAAGTGTGATTGAGAAGTAGGAGTTAGTTGGGCAATAATATTACTGAGTAGTGGAAAGGTAGATCGAGCATCAGATTTATCTGTATATTGACGGTTCAAAAAACTACAAGCCAACCTTAATTTTTCAACAAAGTAATATTGATCCAAATTGTCAGCGACTGATAAGAGTTTAACATTATCAGTTAATCTTCCTTTTCGGTTGACTGAAAACATATAGTCTTGCTTTTCGAATGCATATTTCCAATACATCAGATTACTGTACTCTTTTCTCTCGCTAATATTATTTATAGATTCTTTGCATTCAGAAATAAACTTTTTATCCAGTCTCTTTTGATTCAATGCTCTTAAAAACAGGAATTGCTTTGTATTGGGCTCTTTATCAATTTGTTCAATTGTTAAAAACTGATGAAGCAATTTGTTGAGTTCTGACTTTAGCGCATTTATCTTTGATTTATTAAAAGCAATATTTTTACTAAAAATATGCTTGAATGCACATTCGGCAGTAAATTTTTTGTGATCAAATTGTGGATGATATTTGAGGAGAAAATTAAGAAATTTGGAAAGGTTTTCTTTTTTGTTAAAATATGGAGATTGTACAAACAAGCTAAAACTGGTAAGTTCTTTTGATGTTAAATTTTTAAGGGCGTCAATGACTTTCCCTGACAAAATCTCAATAGGTTGCTCCATCTACTTAAATTTTAATGTTGTTTTTCAAAATTTTGAGGAGTTTTTTAGTTTGATTTGTGAAATAAGTGATTGTTTTACAAGTAGTTGTACTTATATTTAAATGTATATGCGTTAATTAACCTAAAATTTTCATAATAAATTGTGGTTGTGAATAGTTGCGCTAATTGCTATATTAGTGTTTAAGAAATTTTTTTATTTCTACCGCACAAGCTAAAATAAAGATGAAGTACCACTTAACAAAGTATTATACTGCTTTTATACAGCCACAGTTTTAAACTTCCCTGTTGTATGGGTACTTGATAACGGTTTGTATGGGTTTGTATTTCTAATGATGTTGTTTGAATTTCTATGATACAGATTAGGAATAGACTTGAAACTAACTATTTATGAAAAAACAACTATACCTAATATTCTGCATAGTAATTGTTACTAATCTATTGGTTGCAAACAACCTATTGGCGCAGATGATTGATGTTTTAACTGTTGAAAATTTAGACAGTTTTGGTGAAGGTTCTTTCCACCAAGCTTTGCAAGATGCTAATAATTCAATTGCGGATTCTGTAATTATCGAATTGAAAATTTCTGAAATTTCTTCAGACACCATTATAAAATTTTCAAGCAATGGAGTGAAAATTACTAAAGACCGTTTGTTTATAAATGGATATACAGACAGCCTTGCAGCAGCGACATCTGGTTACACAAAACCCAAATTGTATTTAGAGCCTATGACAAATGCAGACTCTATTTGTTTTGATGTAAATGCTGATTTGGTTACAATTTGTGGAATAGGGATGATTGGATTTAAAAAAGGGATAGTGCTCAATGAATCGACCAACTTTAAGATCATTGATAATACAATAATTTATAAGAATGATTTTGCAAATATTTCAGGAACCTGTGGAGTAGCTTATTGTGGTGAAAGTATTTCAATGAAAGTGAATGGTATTATTCATTTAAATGTTTTTACAGGGTATGAACATGGCGTTCTCTTAAAAGAGGGACGTTCATTTAACATTACTCAAAACTATTTTTCTTACAATAATTATGGAATACTATTTTCAGATTGTGAGGCTGTTTGTTTTGAATTTAATAAATTAGGATTTGATTTTTATCCAAGCAATTTGATACGAGGGAATAAAATTACAAGTATGCGTTTAGAAGGTGCTTGTAATGATTTTGATATTTTGTACAATGATTTTGTGGGGCTTGCCGATTCAATAATTGTAACTAGTAATGAAAATATTGGAATTGAAATAGACCAGAAGAGCGATGGTGATAATTCTAAAATACCTAATACTATTTTTATCTATAATAATTGTTTTGGTGTAACAAATTGTGGAATAGGAGGAATTGAAAAGGGATACTTTCCAGTGGGACAAGGTTTGAATGTGGCGATAGATATAAAAGCAGGTTCAAACATTAGATTGGGGGTAATAAGAGACTCGTCCTCATTAGACAATATAAATTATTTTGGCGGAGGAAACAACATTGCTTTTTGCGAAACAGTTTTGAAAACATCCTCTAATGTAGATTCCTTGATTTTTTTGAATAATCATTTACAGTGTAACCAGAATGTTTGGGAGCGAAATGATATTATTACAGTCGCTGCCCCTGCTATAACGAATGTTTTGTATTTAACGAATAATGATACATTTTCAGTTGAGGGCACTGGGCAGCCTGGAACCTTAATAGAACTTTTTGCCTACAATCCGTTTATCTGTGCAGATAGTCCTCCACAAAGTACCAAGCAAATTCAGTTTACTGACATACTCGTGGATGAATCGGGAAATTGGAAAATTAAAATTGATCCATTCTATATTGAAGATCCAAACTACAGCTTTCCTGTTCACTATCCATTGCCGAAATATTTTTTAGCAACCGCAACAGACAAGCAATCAAAAACCACCTCAGAGTTTTCTGATTTGTTTGAATTGTCTTTTTGTGATACTGATGAAAATTGTATTTGGCCTGGTGATGCCAACAACGATGGTAGGGTAAACCATGTAGATTTACTTCCGATTGGTTTGAGCTATGGAAATGTGGGTCAGCAGCGACAAGATATGACGACTGACTGGTCTCCTAAGAGTTGTGTTTTCTGGAATCCTCAATCTAGTTTTTATGATGATTGTTTTGCAGATTGCAATGGAGATGGTCAGATTGACGGATTAGATAGAACCATTATTTATCAGAATTATGACTCTGTTTATTACTCAACATTTTCTCCGTTTACCTATGGTGAAAGGTCTGAGATTCAATTAGATTTTGTTTTAGAAAAAGAAATTATTGAGGGCGAAGTTAATGACTTTGACTTAAATTTAAATGCTCCTAATTCTATAGATGTTATGGGTTTTGCTTTTTCTGTTGAATTTAAATTAGCGGATACTACGATTTTGGCTTCCCTGGGTATGGAAGCACCTGTAGTAAATTTTGAGTCTTCCATTTTGGGAACAATAGAAACAGATATGATTGGTTTTGATGTGATTTTGGATAAAAATACTCAAGCCAATGAATGGGTTCAATGGGATATTTCACTCATAAGAACTGATAATAAATCGGTGAATGTTGGTTCGGGAACAGTTTGTTCTTTGGATTGTATAATGGATGTGGGATCGGTTGATAAAACTGATTCAGAAATTCCCATCGAAATTAAAATTAAAGACCTCTTGATTATTGGAGGTGAAGGGGAAAGTATAGCAGGTAAGGACCAACTTTTCAATCATTCTATATTAAAAAATGCAACTGCTATTCAATCATTAGAAGCCGAAAATTACTGTAACTACCTTAATATTTTCAAGCATCAAATTTCTATTGATTTTAATGAAATTCAAAGTACTAGTAATATCAAAATATTTGATTTACATGGCAGCTTAATTTCATCTAATGAGGTAAATGCTGGGGAGCATATTGAACTTAGTAACTTAGGACTTGGTCTGTATGTTGTCAGTTTGAACGATGGTGAGTGCATTAAAAAGTTTGTGAAATATTGAATTGCTTGCTCAAATTTAATTCAAGCACTTGCTTTTTTAGAGCAAATAATTATAAAAATAAAACTTGGGTTTTCAGGTGTGTTTGTCACACAAGTGTAAAATGCACACTGATTTTTTAACATTTTAGCATTATTTAATATTTAGAGCCAACCAAATTGAAATCTAACCGTTTTCGCAATAAACCTGCAAAATTTGTTAAAACTTTTTTGTTTTAGATTTTATGAAAAATATGCTCTATTCACTAATTATTAAATAAAATGTTATGCGAAAATTTATTACTATTGGAGTTGCATTTTTGATGTTCTTTTTACAGTTGAATTTATGTGCAGAATATGATTTGTTCGTTCACGATCCTTTACAAACTTATGACAATGGAGGAGGTAATATTGAGAATATTGCGTTTGCCCTTACACCAAAAGGAATTTATACGCAAGTAGAATTAACAATGGAAATCAGAGAAGCAGGAGCTATAAATTCTAATGCTAATTTAGAAATTGTCTTTGATTTTGAATTACCCAAAGATGCATTTATAACTGATTCTTGGCTGTGGGTTGAAGATGAAATCGTGAGGGGAGAAATGTGGGATAGGTGGTCTGCAACGCAATTTTATGAGTCATTTATATTTGAAATTCAAGAAGATCCATCTGTATTGTATAAAAATAGTGAAACAGATTATCAACTGAGAATTTATCCTGTGCTCGCTGGCGAGAGTCGGAAAATTAAAATTACTTATATGGTTCCTACCGATTGGAGCAGCGATGAAGTTTCGTTGAGTTTACCAATGGAGATATTAAATACAAGTGCAACACCTGTTACATCTTTTGAATTATATACTTATTTAGATGATGAGAAATGGCGCAATCAAAGGATTGCTGAACAGGCTAATGTAAACTTTACAAAAAATAATAGCCCTACTCATGGCGAATTTTATTACACAGAGGTTCCAGTAACTCCTTCATTGAATAAGTGCGTTTATACACTTGATGCTCCATACAAAGATGGTGTATTTGCAAATTTTTATAACAATGGTGGAGAGTCATTTTATGAGGTAGTTGTGCTTCCTGAAAATATAGTAAGTGAAGAAGTAAGCAGAAAGAGAATAGCAATTTTGATAAATTATAATGCTTCAAACTCTGATATAACAAAGTTGGAGTTGTTGAATATGACAAGGGCTCAATTAGAAAAAGAACTAGATGTCAATGATTATTTTAATGTAGCTTTTGGTAACCAACAATCGGATTTTGTTAGAGATGATTGGATACCAATGAGCTTGATCGACGAAGTATTCAATGAAATTGTTGCATCTGATGAAATGGATTTAAATACTGGTAACTTGGAAGGTGTTATAAATTCAGGCGTTGAGTTTGTTAATTCTAATGAATATCAAGGTAGTATTATTTTGTTGACAAATGTTACAGATTATTATTACCAGAATGAAGTTGATTTGATACATGAATATGTTGAAAGTGTAGTTCCTCATATCGGCGATATTCACTTTAGTATTGTTAATTTTCAGGATCAAAACTACGTTTACATGGGTTTAGAAGGTGGATTAGATTCAAATGGTTTTACTTATACAAATATTACCGATGAAAATTTAGGAGAATATTTGCATTGTTCACCAGATATGCCTTTTGAAATGGCATTTAGCAATATGCTTAATCAAGATTTTATAGATTTTGGTTATTTGGATATTGAATGTAGCTTAGAAAATGGGTTTGCCTATGATAGATTTGAAATTGATAAGCAGCTAAGTCCAAATTTAAACAAACCATTTATGCAAACGGGTAAGTATGTTGGGGACTTTCCATTTATAGTAAATTTAGTTGGATTTTATGATGATAATATTTTAACAGAACTTAGAACGATTGAGTCGGAAAATATTTATTCAAAAATGGACAGCACAATTGAAGAATGTTGGATGGCAAATCATATCCAAGAATTAGAGAAGCTGCCTTCGACTTATGAAAATGTTGAACACATTATAGAGTTAAGTAAAGAAGAGCGTGTACTTTCTTTGTATACAACATTGATATGCGTGGAACCTGATTTTGGTGGTGAAGTGTGTGAAGAGTGTCATGATAATCCTGAAGGATTCAGTGCAGATGTCGCAAATGGAATTGATGATTTATCAGAAGAAACTGATATTAAAATAAAAACCTTCCCCAATCCTTTTGTTGAATTTATAACTATTGAGTTTGATGGTCAATTAGATATTATTTCAATCCAAATATTTGATGCAACTGGAAAGTTGATTAAAGAAATAAGCTTGGAAGAGTTGTTGGATAACAAATATTTATGGGATGGAACGGATGACGTCGGTGCGAAGGTAGGAGCAGGAATGTACTTTGTGAAAATTGCGACGGAGGAGGGAGTAATAGTTCAAAAAGTATTAAAGAATTAATGATTGTGAGAGGGTGGAATTGTAATAAATTTCACCCTCTTTTTATAATGTTGTTTTATAAGATTAATACTGAATCTCTCCAATACCCAACTTTGCTTGGTTAACATACCATTGATCGTAATCAGTCGTTTGTATGGTGCCATCTA
>JAHDGP010000097.1 GCA_020627525.1 Bacteroidota bacterium | reverse complement strand
AATCACATCAACCATTTGCATTGACAAAATAATGAGAAATTGCTTAACTTAACAATATTGATTGAATCATTCTTGCATTAATCACATTAATTAAAGAAAAATATGTTTGAAAAATTAGAGCATTTAGGAATAGCCGTTAAAAATATTGCGGAGTCAGATAAGTTGTTTAAAAAGTTGTTGGGCGATACTTTTTACAAGCAGGAAGAAGTAGAATCTGAAGGCGTAAAGACAGCCTTTTACGACGGAGGAAATACGAAGATAGAACTACTAGAAGCAACGACGGAGGGGAGTCCCATCAAAAAATTTATTGATAAAAAAGGAGAAGGCTTACACCACATCGCTTTTGAAGTAGATGACATTCACAAAAGAATGGAAGAGCTTAGAAACGACGGTTTTCGCTTGCTCAATGAAAAACCCAAGCCTGGTGCTGACAACAAACTAATCTGTTTTATCCACCCAAAAGATACCAATGGCATTCTGATTGAGCTTTGTATGGATAAAGATAAAGAGCTTAATGAGGAAGATTTGAAAACGACTTAAGAATAAAATAATATGAAAAATCCATTCAAACTACATACCATCACACCCTACTTAATGGTTAAGGATGCAGAAAAGTTGATTAAATTTTTGCAAGATCTTTTTCATGCAGAATTACGAGGTGACATACACTACCGAGAAGATAAAAGTGTAAAGCACGCTGAGTTAAAGATTGGTGATTCTGTCATTATGTTAGGAACTCCAATAGAAGAACTGGGCTATACAAATGTTGGGTTTTATATTTATGTGGAGGATTGCGATGCGACTTACCAAAAAGCGATTGATTTAGGTGGTAAATCTGTAATGGAGCCAGAAAATTTTCCCCACGGCGATCGCTATGGCGGAGTCAAAGATTTTGAAGGCAACACTTGGTGGATTGTGGAGCATGTTGGAGTTAAGGGATAATTTGTTGTGTTTTTTATACCCGAACAGGATTTTTATTGTTGAATGGATGTTTTGTACCCGAACAGGTATAAATTTAATATTCTATAGAATATTTATACCCGAACAGGTATATTTTGTATGAAAAATCCAGTTGGCTGTTGGAAATTGCTGTGAAAAATTGGAAGTTCAATATACGAGATCGTATGAGTATTTTATTAGCAACCTGTCGAGATTGTATGGGATCCCCCAGTGGCAAAGTTTTATACAATCCTCTTTTCTTTCGGAAGAATTAATGGAAAAATATTGTGAGTTGGTGGAGGCGAGAAGGGAGCAGATAACACTGTAGCAAATCATTTGCTTGGTTTTATATGATATAATTCTGATTAATTTTTCACATAATTTCCCTATATTCATTCTATGAAATTTTTGATAAATATATTTTGCTTCTGGTCATTATTTATGTTTTTGGCAAATTCCTGCAATTCAGGAAAAGACACCGATGCCTTAAATGATTCAGATGCGGTTCAAATGGAAAAGATAATTATTGAAAATTCAGATACTTTATTTTTCCCTCCCGATGAGTTGGCAACTACTTTCTTTTTAGTGCGACATGCGGAAAAGCGAGGTGAAAAAAATCCATCCCTCACAAAACAAGGATTTGAAAGAGCGGATATATTAGCGGAAATTTTGAGTACAGTCGATTTGCATGCAGTATATTCTACAGACTACAACAGAACACAACAAACCGCCGAACCAACAGCAGTAAATCAAGGTTTGACCACTCAAATTTATAATGGAAAAGATTTAGAATCTTCTGCTAAAAGTATTTTAGAAAAACACAAGATGGAAAAAGTATTGATTGTAGGGCATTCCAATACCACACCAGATTTTATCAACCAATTGATAGGCTCAAATGAATATGAACATCTATCAGAAAGTCAATTTGATAATCTGTTTATAGTAACGATTCCTGAAAATGGAACGCCTGAAGTGGTAAATCTTAAATATGGAAAAGCAACGCCTTAAACAATATTAAAGCTAAGCCAATTCTGCCAAAATGGTTTTGCCTCCTTGTACTTTCTGTTTAAGATCTACATTAATTTTTGTGTTGATCGGCAAGAAAATATCTACACGAGAGCCAAACTTGATAAATCCAAGCTCTTTTCCTTGTAAAATTTCTTCTCCTTCATCCAAATAATTTGTAATCTTCCGAGCTACCTTACCCGCAATTTGACGAACCAACACCTCAAACTCAGTGTCTTCGTTTTCAATTACAGTGGTATACCTTTCATTCTTTTCAGATGATTTAGGGTGCCAAGCAACCAAATAGTTACCAGGATGGTATTTGGTATATTTCACTTTGCCTCTGATCGGTGCCAAATTAACATGCACATTCGCAGGAGACATAAATATTGAAACTTGTATTCTTTTGTCTTTAAAATATTCAGGTTCTTCAACCTCTTCAATAGCCACAATTTTACCGTCTGCTGGAGCAACGATCATTTTGTCATCCTCAACAAAATATCTTGCCTTAGGAATTCTAAAGAAAGACAATACAGCTATGTAAATAATTCCTGAAATTACTCCAATCCAAGTTCTCAATGAGACCAAATCAGGACTGAAAAAGTACAGTAAACAATTTACCAATATAAGACAAAAACCTAAGGCCAATAATATCATTCGACCTTCTTTATGTATATAGTACATAAATGATTTTTCGTTTAACAATAGTTACCTAACAATAAAATAACCATTAGGTTTGGGGTGTAGTGTTACTTAATTATTAAAATTTTGAAATGTAAAGTAAAAACCTTTTTCTCAATTTTTTACTTAAAAAACGCTAAAATTTCTGAATTCATAACTTAAGTTGCTGATAATCAATTTTTTAAAAATTTATCAAATATAAGTATGTATAAATGAATGGAATACTAAAATAATAAGCATCAAACCGATCCAAAAATCCACCATGACCAGGCAAAATTGTACCTGAATCTTTAATGTTAACGCTTCTTTTTAATAAAGATTCTATCAAATCGCCAGTTGTACCAAAAAAAACAGCCAATACAGCCACAAATGCCCATTTTGCAAAGGACCAATCTGGCATTATCAATGATAAAATAAAAGCAAGTATTAGACTTGCAACCATTCCACCAGCGCTGCCTTCCCACGTTTTTTTAGGGGAAACCCGCTTAAATAAGGGCGTTTTACCAATCATTGACCCAACAATGTAAGCAAAACTGTCACTGATCCATACGAGCAGTATTATACCAATCAATTTTAAGGGGCTAAAAGTTCCATCAATGAGGGCTATTGGTAGAGATAAAGCAGTAGGAATACTTATCCACAATATCGAGGTTATGTTTAAGGACATCCTAGACAAAGGACTTTCAGAATGCGAATAAAGGGCATAAATAAACAATAAAAAGAGAATTGGGAGTATAAGTATTAAATATTGAAAGCCGATCCAAGAAAGAGCAACAGCAGTAATAATAAAATAAATAGCTGTACCCAAAGTGCAAACAACAAAAGTTTCTTTATTGGAATGATTGGGCTTGTTTCCAGGCAATGCGACAGCTATTTTTTGAAATTCCATCAAGCTCACTATATTAATAAGCCCAAACAAAATCCATAAAGTGTATGGACTGACCATAATACCAATGATCATTATCGAAACAAAAATTACCGCAGTGGTAACTCTTGTTGCAAATGTTTTGTTGAATAATGCATCTAGCTTTGCCAAATTAACTGTCGAAATTTATTTCATTAACAATTTTAATTGCTCTTACGGTGTTCTCTTGTTTCGTCCATAGTTCTATATCCCCAAATCCATAGGCATAATCCTGTTTGTTTATAATAACAGCCTTTATTTCTTGCTCTTCTAAAATAGCTTGAACTATTTTTACTTTGTACAAAAGCGTATCAGCATATATTTTAATCCATTTATCTTTCATTATTGTCGCTCTCAGGTGACAAGTTTTATCGCCTTCTAGATTGAATACCTAAAGTTAACAAATATTCTAGGTCTAAAGTTGTGTTGAATAAAATATAGTCCTTTCTAAATCCAAATCGTTTCTCAGTTTGCTATGTACATTTTCAAATCTAACAATATTGAACAATATTTAAATTTGGGCTTTCAGAGTCATACTACTTTAGCTGTCAGTAATAGCTAACTTTACCACATTCCAATAATTTTTTTCCAGTACACCTTTTTCATAAAAACCTTTCTTTTTGAGAATTTTATGCATTTCGGGCAAATTATAAGAAGGCACGCCCATCAAAAGGTGATGCTCTGAATGATAATTGACGTGATAAGGGGCAAAAAGATGCCTTTCTATAAAATTTGCCATTGTTGTTCGAGTATTTTTATATGGATCTTTGCTATCCTCCACAACCGAATGTTCCGCCATTGATCTTATTCTCAAAACAAATTGGAATGTTGTGAAATAAGCTACTACCCAAAGCAAATAAAGCCAGGGACTAGCTAGAAAATAAAGTATGGCGAACATTAGGATATTGGCAAGAATAGGACCTCCTAGATTTGTATAAACGGTACTGAAGAAGTGTTTTAACGACCTTCCTTTTTGTGAAATTCTTTTTATCTCCCCACCAAGACTGTATTCCAAAAATCCAAGATTCATCATCATATAAGCAATAAATACTTTGATCCCCGTTAAACCCGAAAGGTCTCTCAAAACCTTCCTAATCATACTGTTTCTTGAAGTAGGGTAGCCTCTGGTTAACAGTAAATCAGGGTCGTCTTCTAGTCCAGTATTCAAATGGTGAGACAAATGGTAACTTCTATAATGATTAATATTTTGCAAAATAGGGTAAGCGCCAAAGTATTGACCAACGATATCATTTAATCTAGAATTTTTAAACATTGATCTATGGCTGGCATCGTGCATAAGAATAGCGCAAGCCAATTGTTTGCCACCTAAAATAAACAACGATAAAATGATTGTAAAAGGATTGGGAAAGAAATAGACCAACATCATTGCACCAATAATCCACAACCAATGAACCAGCACCTCTATTGCAGCTTTAAAATCGTTTTTTTCTAATAAAAATTTTCGCTCTTCTGAAGTCAAATACTTATTTGCAGGTACATTATTCATATCTATTATTTAACAAGTATAAATTTCAGATCAATAAAATGCAAACTCAAAATACTAATTTTTTTGAAAAAACATAAAAAGTTTACATAATGTGAACTTTTTGTATTATATTTACAATCAATAACAAAATATAACAGCGTATGATTAAAAATTTAAAATTAAATGTGAATGCAGATTTTTGCAAAAAAGACTTTGAGAGAATTTTGGGAGGAGTATTCAGACTCTAAAACACCACTAGAGACTTGGTTTAAAACAGTTCAAAATGCGAAATGGCAAAAACCAAATGATGTTAAATTAGCTTATCCAAGTGCCTCTATTATTGAGGGTAACAGAATGGTTTTTAACATCAAGGGTAATAATTACAGATTAATAGTTAAGATTGAGTATGAAAAACAGTGGGTTTTTATCCGTTTCATAGGAACGCATAGTCAATACGATAAAGTAGATGCGAAAACAATATAAAAAAGATTCTTCAGAAATATGATTCATTCTTGTATGAGTCATATTTTCTTTTGATTATAAATTAATGATACAGAAATCATGGCAGACACACTGATAAAAATACTAAAAACAGAAAATGATTATAATATAGCACTTGAACGTCTAAATGAAGTGTTTGATGCACCATCTAATACTCTAGAAGGGCAAGAAGCAGAGTTGCTTGTATTACTCATTTCAGAGTTTGAAGATAAACATTATAAAATTGAGGAACCACATCCAATAGAAGCTATAAAAATAAGAATAGATGACCTTGGATTAAAAGTTAAAGACCTTGTTGAGCAAGGAGTTTTTACAAAGTCTGGTGCATCAATGATTCTAAACAAGAAAAGATTTTTGACCTTAGCTATGATAAGAAAGTTAAGTAAAATATTATCATTGCCAATTGAAACACTTGCTCAAGAATATACATTAGCAGATTCATCCGATAATTAATATTTTAAATTTGTTTAATATAAAATCCAATCTACACCTGTTCTTGAGTTGTACCAACAGAATTCTTATATAATTTCAAAACAAACCCCAAGAAGATTGTTGCACCCACTGCAAATGCGATACTAGCAATTCCCAGACCTTCTGGCATCGCTTCCGCCTCCGTCGCATCCATTGCCCCAAAATAAACGAGAATTACTTGAACTCCATTGTTTAAAAAATGTGCGATAATTGGATACCACAAATTTTTACTCCAATAAAATAAATAACCCAAAATTATACCCAACATCCATCTCGCAAAAAATCCATAGAATTGGAAATGAATCATACTAAACAATGCGCCTGTCAAAATAATTGCGATGTGGGGATTGCCAAATATTTTTCCAATAACAGGTTGTATCGCTCCTCTAAACAACAACTCTTCACACAAAGCAGGAACCAAGGCAATCAAAAAAATATTAAACAATAAAGAACCAATACTATCCATCTTAAGAAAGCTTTTCATCACTTCGGCAGTTTCGGCCTCTTGCAATTGAAACATTTCTTCCAGCCAAACCAAACTTTCGGGAAAGGGGATACTGTGATTCATTTGGACCAAAATAGCAATCAAAGGATAAGACAACAACATACACAAACCAGCCAATAAAACGCCTTGAGGATGAATCCCTTTATCCATTTTCAGAAAGGATAATTTTTCTGGCTTTGTCATGGCAAATAAGATCGCAGGAAAAGCGAACATTACAAAGCTGGAAACAAGTTGTATCAATTTTATGGGAACAATATTGTCCATAAAAGCATCAGTTGCTCCATCCATTATAGATTGATCCAAGCCAAATGCAGCTAATAAACCAATACTAACACCTCCCAATATCATCATTGCCAATACAATAATGGCGAACAAAATAATCAGTTGAACAATTGGGGATCTGTCGTCTTGTTTTATCGTTTCGTACATCTTTTTTTTATTTGCACAAGAATAATAAAAAAGCAGCACTTACAAAGTAAGTGCTGCCTATGTTTTTTAATTTTTAATTGATTCTATTTTTAAAATGTCTTAGAACCTCGGACAACTAACAGGCGGATAGCCTCTCTTTACCGAAGAGTTACAACCAAGTTCATATCCTACCGAAAACTCAATTCCTCCCTGACCTTGAGCAGCTCCACCCAAAACAGATCCAACGGCAACATCATAAGAAATACCAAACTTCAATTGGTCGAATTCAGCACCAACCAAAGCAGTAATATCACTGCCAATACGGTAAGCCAAACCACCATAGATAGAAGTACCCGAGCTTTTTCTTCCATCACTAAAATGATACCCAACATTAGAGCCTATTATAATCTCTCTCGCACCACTTTGTGTTTGGAACAATAAGTTTGGTGTAATACTAATTTGGTTACTCGGAGTAATATTTGCTCCAGCGTGGATAACCAATCTTGGGTCTAGCCTATAATCAGCACCCGCTTCTTCAACCAAAAAACGTTCTTCAGGTTTGGTAACGTGGTAATATCCAGCACCACCATAAACACCGACGAGTTTGTTGATATTGGCAGAAACCATACCACCCAATCTAATATCGAAATTACTAAAAGAGTTACGCTCAACAGCTTCACCATTTGGGAGCGATGTATTGAAATCTCCTGTGCTATCATCAAATTGTGATTCAAAAACCAAATCACCAAAATTGACACTCTTGTTCATCCATCCAGCCTGCGCTCCCACAGAAATCAAAACTTGCCCCTTTGGATCAACAGCCTTGTGAAAAGCAAAAGATCCCATAATTTGCATATTGTTTAAACTTCCATCTCCCTGACGATCATTTAAAAACATGATACCAGCACCTATGAAATCATTTTTCATCATACCACGCATCAAGGCTGCATCATAAGACACAGCAAAACTGTTGTAAGTATTATACAACAATGGATATTGATTTCTGTAGTTTGTTACAAAACGATGACAGTTATTCATCAATCCTGTCATTGCAGGGTTGAGCGTGATTGGCGAAGCATAAAACTGCGAAAAATGCGCATCTTGTGCATTGGCAGGCTTTAAAACCAACATCGCTAACAGAACAACAACTAATTTGAGTGTATTTTTCAATGTCATAAAAAACTCTTTTACAGGCTAAAAATAGCGCTTTCTTACCAGAAAAACGAGAATTTTAACCTACTAGTACATATTTATTAAAATCAATTTTCATTTAACATTTTCTACAACTGAATTCTGTAAGGAAATTGAATTAATATTTTTCTTCTTTACACATGAATTACTGTTCAACTATTTTTCATTTTCATCAAAAGTTTCCAATAAAATGGAAGCCTGTTTCGCTCAATTGTCCAATAATTTTTCTTCTCCGCCCCAAATCCTTTATAGAACCTAGCAACTCCCTCTACCTTAGACCCTTCAAAATCCAAAATGTAATCAGACATTGAATTTTCTTGAATGATTTTATCTAAAATAGCAAACATAGCTCCATTTTTCTTTCCAAATTCGTTTGAAACTGGGAATAAATTATAGATGCGATTTTTAAAAAAAATATAAAATGCACAAGCGCAGAGAGAATTGGATTCGTACAAACCAAAGAGTTTGCCATAACCGCTTTGAATTGATTGATTCATAACTTTTAGCACATTTTGATAAAAGTTAATATTTTGCTTAAGTTCTTTACCCTTGTTTTCCTTAAACAATTGTACGCAATTTTCTGGTTGAATGTTCAGAACATACTGCCATTCAATTATATTTGATTTTTTTATATTTCTTTTTGTATTCTTATTGTATCTCTTTTTAATCGTTTCATAATCATCATAAAGTGGCAGTTCAAAGTTTGGAGCGGCTGTTTTGGTAAAATTTTTAAAATGAAAATCATTTGCTTCATTAAAATTTAAGTGGATTCTATTAAATTTACCTGGAATCGCATCAATTATTTGATCAACCAATATCTGGTTGAGATCAACATTTGAAAAAATACCCAATTGCTGAACCATAAACGGTGTAATCAGCATTTCTAAACCATATTTTTTGACAATTGGCAAAGGCATCACAGCAAAATAATCCCCTACAATTATAGCATCCCATTTCAGACAAACAGCATTCAAATACCAACTCATTGCGTAAACTCGCGCATTAGGAGCTTCAGCAACACATTTGTCCCATTTTACTAGGTCAATATTTTCGTATTTTAAATATCTGATTGTGCTCATTTTATTAAAAGTTTAAAAAAAATTTGGAAAAGCCGAATTTTTTGTGCAGAAGGTGCCTTCTTCCTATACGAAGGTTGCGAGTCGATTTTGCGAGTCGATTTACAAGCAGCTTTAGAGACCATTTTTAAATTTTTTTTACAAGATCGTTTTATCAAATTCTTTCCACTCCTCATGTCGATCATTAAGCCAATCGTGATAAAAATTTAATATCGTATCGGACATTGAATCAGGATGACCTACTCCTCTTTCCAAAAGATACTTTTGTAATATGGAGCCTTTCCACAAACCCCAATTATTCCTCATCCATCCACCAATTCCAAAGTGGTATTTAATTACCTTAGATTTAGAAGGAAGATTTCTTATCTCTTCAATATCTTCCTGCTTAAGTAAGACATTTAAAGCCTGAAAGCATTCTTCTAAATTGGTAGGCTTTTTAATTTTCTTTTTAGATTTTTTCATTGAGGTTTTTGAATGTAGAATATTCCAAATCAATAGTTATAGGTCAATAATAGTCTTCCAAGCACCAAATATCTATTCTTTTCTTGATTACTAATAGATTAGATACTAATTTTGGCACCTATAACCAATAAAGTCCCTTATGAGGTATCTATGTTTAAGCATTTTTACAATTTTGTGTTTCTCTATTCAAATTAAAGCTGCAGATTTGAATTTGCACTTTTTAGTGATGGATAATTTTTTACCTCCTGGAGAATACAGCCCCTCTTTTACTGCCAATAATAGCGAATCAGATGCTGTAACGAGTTTTACTATTGAATGGTCTGTTAATGGAGGAGATATGCAAACTTATTCTTTTACCAACATTGCTATACCTACTTCCAATACATTACTTCAATTTGATATTCCTCAAACTTTTGATATTGTTGCAGGTGAATCTTATGATTTACATTTTCAGGTAACTGAAATAAATGGGGCAACTCAAACGCCTTCGTCATCCAATCAAATAAGCCACAGAGTTGCTGGTTTGACTGGAATTCCAGACAAACAAATTCTAATTGAGAAAATAGCGGCTACTTGGTGTGGGTTTTGCCCTGAAGGAACGGTTATAATGAATGAATTTTTAAATACTTATCCAGGAGATGCTTTAGCAGCAGTTATTTACAGACCAAATGATTTAGTCATGCCTTATTCAAATGACGTGGTTTCTACCTTTGGAATCAGCGGTCAACCAATGTATATGGTGGACAGATACCCTTTTCCATCTACTCAAGCAGGGAATGGAGCAATACAAAATTTTTCAAGAAGTGTTTTGGAAGTAAGAGCAAATAATAGATTAGGTGCCAACAGTCCACTACGAATTCAATCAACAACAAATTTTGATAACGTTAGCAGAATGTTGACAGTTGATGTTGATGCTAATTTCTTGGCAGATATTGAAGGAACATTAACATTAAATGCTTATATCTTAGAGGACGGTATTGTTTCGACACAAACAAATTACAACTCTTCGCTCGGTTCCAATCCTATAAACAATTATGTACATGACAATGTCGTAAGAGATATGTTGGGTGGAGTTTTGGGAACCGAAGGCGTTTTCCCCAATTCTATTTCGGACGGTCAAACTATTAGTCATCAGTATAACTATTCTGTTCCTTCAAATTTTGATGAAAACAACTTGTATGTAATAGTAACAGTACAACAAAATGGGACCGTATTAGAAAGAACTATATTGAATGCTTTGAGAGTTGGAATAAATGAAACGAATGAACATTCTATAGAAACAATTGTAGACAACTCTTGTGCAACTCCTCCAATAGCTCCAGATATATCAACAGATTTGAATGTTTTGTGTCAGGGCGATGTTGCAACAATGTCTTTGAACACGATTGTGCCTGCTGGGTTTTATCCACAATGGCAAAACAACGGGGTAGATATTCCTGGTGAAACAAGTTTGCAGTATAGCTCTTCGATTGCTGGAAACTTTTCAGTATACTTTACCAATGGAGATAGTGGATCTCCATGTAAATCGGAAGATTCAAACATTTTAAATATAATAACTGGAGACATTCCAGACTTTAATATTACCGAGACAAATATAAATGGAACAACTGTTTCTTTTGTTACAGAGTTTTTATCTGGTGAAGAAACTGCTGTATTGACTTGGTCATTTGGAGATGGAGATTCGAGCTTTTTAAATAATCCAACTCATGTTTATGATGCTCCAGGAAGTTATGTTCTTTGTGTAACAGCAGAAAATGATTGTGGTGTTTCACCAGGGGTTTGCGAAATAATTGAAGTAGGTGAATCAAGAAAACTATTTGCTAAAGTTTTATTAGAAGGACCCTATAATTCTTCAACTGGAGAAATGGAAACTGCTTTATCTGAATTAATTCCAACCCAAAATCCTTACAGTCAAGCACCATATAATTATACTGGTGGTGATTTTGTGGATGAAATACCAAACGACGTTGTTGATTGGGTTTTGGTAGAACTTCGCACAGGAACTCCTGGTACGACAGTATCTCAAACAAATGTTTCTGCTACCAGAGCTGCATTTTTATTGAAAGATGGTAGTATTGCTGAATTGGACGGAACCCCAGGTTTAGGCTTTGGAAGGTTGGCAATAGGGGAAAATTACCACATTGTGGTGAGACACAGAAACCATTTAGACATAATTTCTAGATTCCCAATTGTCGGAGGACCAGTTATGAACTATGATTTTACAACCAATGTCAATACTGTTGCAGGAGATTTACAGCAGAGTGAGTTAGGAAATAACAAGGCTGGAATGATCAGTGGAGACTTCAACAGTGATGGAATTATCCAAGTAACAGATTTTGATTCTTGGAAACTAAATCCAGCAGCTAATCAAGTCTATTTACCAATTGATGGTAATTTGGATAGAATTGTTCAAGTAACAGACTTTGATATTTGGAAAGTCGTAGGAGCGAAATTTGGAAATGTAGAAATTCGTTTTTGATTTTAAATTTTTTAAGATATTAGGTCAAATAATTGGTG